>JACDDL010000089.1 GCA_013817045.1 Actinomycetota bacterium
TACAGCGACGAGGTTCGGAGATTCCTTGTCGATACTGCCGAGCTCCCTCGGTACCTCAAGCAGGCGGTTGTTGCCGCAGAAGATCGTGGCTTCTTCGAGCACAACGGTGTGTCGGTTCGCGGCATCGCGCGCGCTGCATGGGCGAACATCACCGGTGGCGAGATCCGCCAAGGTGGGTCGACGATCACGCAGCAGTACGTCAAGAACGCAGTGCTGCAGGATGATGCGCAAACGCTGAACAGAAAGGCCAAGGAGGCAATCCTTGCGGTCAAGCTCGAGCGCCGATTTTCCAAGAGACAGATCTTGGGCTTCTATCTCAATACGATCTACCTGGGGCGCAGCACCTACGGAATCGAAGCTGCAGCGCGCAGCTACTTCGACAAGCACGCCTCGGATCTCACGCTGCCCGAAGCAGCTTACGTCGCCGGCATCATCCCGTCCCCCGAGAGTTACCAGGCCGACGAGCTCCCCCGAATCGCCCGAGGCCGGCGCAACCAGGTCCTGAGGCTCATGGCGCAGCAGGGCTACATAAGCGCAAAGCGCGCCGAGCGCGCCTCCCGAGGGCCGGTGAAGCTTGCTTCCGGCGCGCTGGGGCGGATAAAGCATCAGCAGGCCGCTTACTTCATGGAGTGGCTGCGCCGCGAGTACCTCTATCCGAAGTACGGCAACCGGCTCTATACGGGGGGACTGAAGATCCACACGACGCTCGATCTCGACATGCAACGCTATGCCGAGGAGGCAATCTCGGGCACTCTCACCGAGCCCCACGATCCGCAGGCCGCCTTGGTTTCGATGACGCCGTCGGGGGCTCTCCGCGCCTTCGTGGGGGGAACGAACTACACGAGCGTCAAGAAGGCGCGCGGTTTCAACTACGCGTCAAGCCTTCCCGGGCGACAGGCGGGATCGTCGTTCAAGCCGTTCACGCTGCTGGCGGCCATCGAACAAGGCATTTCTCCCCGCTCCTACTTCCCGGGCTTCAGTCCCACGACCGTGACCGAGCCCGCCTGCGCCGATGCCGACGGCGGCCCCTGGCAGCCCGAGAACTACGGTGGTGCTGCCTACGGAACCATCACGCTCGACGAGGCCACCACCAACTCAGTCAACACCGTCTACGCGCAGCTCGTGGCCGAGATCGGTCCGGAGGCTCTCGTTGACAGGTTGAGGCGGTTCGAGTTCGATCGAACCGGAACCGGATCACGCAGGACAATAGTGCCCAACTGCTCGCTCGCCCTCGGTACCCTCGACGTTACGCCGCTCGAGATGGCGCGGGCTTACGCTGCCTTTGCAGGCCGGGGTGTGCTTCCGGAGGTCGAACCCATTCGCTATGTGACCGATTCCGACGACAGATGCCTTGACGTCTTCCGGGAAGGTGAGGACCGGCGGTGTCTGGCGCAAAGTGCTCTGGACAGCAAGCGCGTCGCCGATCAGAGAGCTGTGGACGTCCTCAACGAAACGCTGACCCACGTCGTGGAAGGCGGGACCGCCACCGCGGCGGCTATCGGCCGGCCGGTCGCCGGCAAGACGGGCACCACCCAGAACAACGTCGACGCCTGGTTCGCAGGGCACGTCCCTCAGTTGGCCACCGTCGTGTGGATGGGGTACCCGGCGCGCCCCGGTCCCGGGGGCGACCTCCAGGTGCCCCAGATGGGCTTTTGCGCGCCGGACGAGTTCTGTAAGCCGGTCCATGGGATCGAGGTGACCGGCGGTTCCTTCCCGGCCGAGATCTGGGCGGCCTACATGGCGCGGGCCACCGATGGCCTCCCGATAGAGGCCTTTCCGGTCGCGGTGGACACCGGGAGCGTCCTCAATCCGCCACCGCCTCCGGAGCCGACCCCGACGCCCGAGCCCAGTGCGAGCGAGTCGCCGAGTCCGACCGCCACGCCTGAGCCCAGTCCGAGCGATTCGCCCAGCGTCACGCCGACCCCAGAACCCTCCGTCACCCCTTCCGAGGAGCCGACCCTCGAGCCGAGCCCCGAACCCTCGGACACCCCTTCCGAGGAGCCGACCCCGGATCCTGAGCCGAGCCCCTCCGAGAACCCGGCTCCGGGACCGTCTCCGAATGACCCTCCCGGCAACCGGCCGGCCGCATACGGTGGCCGCCTTCGTCCACAGGGCTGACCTGGGACTGCGATCGGGGCGCGCCGCCCTCGTCCTGTGCGTCTGCGCCGTCACTCTGGGGGCGGGCTGGGCCCTCAAGGCCGGATGTCTTGCGCCGTGGGATGGCCGACAGTACCGAACGCTTTGCTACAACGACATTCAGCCTCTGTATACGGGGCGCGCTGTCGACCGTGGGATCTTTCCCTATATCCACGGTGAGCTCGTCAGGGGTGAGCTGACCGGCGGCGCAATCGAGTATCCGGTGCTCACCGGGACATTCATGTGGGCGAGCGGCTCCCTGGCCTCCGACGCCGACGGCTATCTGAAGGTCTCCGCGCTGCTCCTGGCTCCGTTCGGGCTCTTGACCGCAAGTCTCCTGGCGGGCATGAGCGGCTGGAGAGGGCTGTTGTGGGCCGCGGCCCCTGCACTCGCTCTTTACGGCTTCCACAATTGGGATCTGCTGGTGGTGGCTGCGGTGGTGGGCGCAGCGTGGGCCCACGGCCGGGGACACCCGCTATGGGGCGCAGGGCTCCTCGGACTGGGAGGCGCACTCAAGCTCTACCCCCTGCTCTTCGTCGTCCCCCTGGTGCTGGACGAATGGCGGCGCAGTCGGCGCCGGGGGGTGCAGGCTGCGCTGGTGGCGGCGTCAACGGTCGTAGCGGCCAACGCCCCCTTCTTCGCCCAGAATCCGGGAGGATGGTGGGCCACATACAGGTTCCAGAGCCTGCGAACCGCCGATTTCAACACCGTGTGGGCCTGGAGCTGGCCTTCGGCCGGGGCGGACGTGATCAATGCGCTCACCACGGCGCTGATAGTGGCCTCCTGCCTGGCGCTCCTGGTGTGGGGCTGGTCCATCACCAGGGGCGCGCCGGGGTTTCCCTGGCTGCAGGTGAGTGCGGCGAGCCTGGCCGCCTTTCTGCTGTGGAACAAGGTCCATTCGCCCCAGTTCGTGCTGTGGCTGCTTCCCTTCTTTGCCCTGCTCAGGGTGAGGCTGCGGTGGTGGGCGGTCTATTCAGTAGTCGACCTCGTTCTCTACGTAGGCATCTTCCGTTGGTTCTACGACTTCGCCTACCTGGGCCTTGACGTCACGCTCGCAAAGGTGGCGCTGATCTCGGCGGTGTGGGCACGCGCCGTCCTCCTGGCGATGCTGATTGTGGTCTTCATGCGCGCCCCTGCAACGGTCGCGCCCCCTGGTGTGGCGCAGCTCTCCCAATCGTCCCGGCCCATGCGTAAGGTGACAGAGGTCGGATCCGAGAGCTCGGCTCGAGCCTAGGCCGGGACACCGAAGGGAGGTGCTAGGGTTGCCAGGTTGCAGGCTTTACCTGCAACTTCCCCTGCTCCGCCGGCGCCGAAGGCGTGGACGGGGCCTCGAGGTCGCAAAGTGCGCCTGAGTCCAGAGGAGGCCTGAGTGCAAGCTTATGAAGCTTTGGTGATCGTCGACGCGCGCCTCGAAGAAGGTGACATCCAGAAGGCAGTGGACCGATTCCTGGGGGCCGTGTCGGACTCCGGTGGGAAGGTGACCGGTGTCGAGCGATGGGGCACCCGGCGATTCGCCTACGAGATCGCCCACCAGCGCGAGGGTTACTACTTCATCACCAACTTTCAGGCGGCCGAGGATGTGCCACAGAAGCTCGAGCGGACCATCCAGATCTCCGAGGAATTCGTCCGCTGCAAGATAGTTCGCCCGGAGTAGTTGCGGTGGAGATCAAGTGGGAGACAAGGGAGGAGCAGGAAAATGGCAAGTGACAACACGGTGACACTCGTGGGCAACATCACCGATGACCCAGAACTGCGCTTTACCCCGTCCGGCGCGCCGGTGGCCAATTTCACCGTGGCGGTCAACCGGCGAATCAGAAACCAGGACGGCGGGTGGGACGACAAGCTCGACGGCTTCTTTCGCTGCAGCTGCTGGCGCGACATGGCCGAGAACGTGTCGGAGTCGCTGACCAAAGGAACGCGCGTTGTGGTGGTCGGCCGTCTCTCGCAGAGATCCTGGGAGGACGCCGAGGGTAACAAGCGGTCTGCCGTCGAATTGCAGGTAGACGAAATCGGGCCCTCCTTGCGGTGGGCGAACGCCACGGTGGTCAAGGCCCAGCGCAGCGGAGGGATGCAATCAGCGACTCCACCCGCACGCAGCGGGGGTTCGGACTGGGGCGCGCCTGCGCCCGTCGGCGGTCCGGCGCCGGCCGACGAAGGGAGCTTCTAGCTTGGCCAGAGACAGAGACAGAGATCGGAACCGAAAAAGCACCAAGCCGGCTTTTCAGCGCAAAGGAAAGAAGAAGTACTGTCAATTCTGCGCGGACGGCAACAAATACATCGACTACAAAGATGTTTCGCTTCTGCGGAAGTTCATGAGTGATCGCGGCAAGATAAGGGCGCGCCGTGTGACCGGAAACTGCACACGCCATCAGCGAAAGGTCGCAACCGCGATAAAGAGCGCGCGCGAAGTCGCCTTGTTGCCGTACTCGTCTCGATAGGAGCAACCGAAAGTGCAGATCATCCTCGCTCAGGACGTAGAAAAGCTCGGCCTCAAGGGAGACCTCGTCTCGGTCGCAGATGGGTACGCGCGTAACTTCCTGGTCCCCAAGGGTCTTGCCATCTCAGCAAGCAAAGGCACCATGAAACAAGCCGAGTTGATGCGCCGAGCACGCCTCGAACGCGAGCAGCGGGTCAAAGAGGCTGCCGCCGCGCGTGTCGCAACGCTCGGTGCCGAGCCGGTCTTCATCTCGGCGCGCGCCGGTGACGGCGGCCGTTTGTTCGGCTCGGTGACCTCCTCGGATGTCGCCAGGGCAATCGAAGAACAGCTGGACGAGTCGGTGGACCGTCACGACATCCGCCTGGACGACCCCATCCGCTCTCTCGGGACCCATCAGGTGGAGGTACGCCTTCACGCCGAGGTGAATGCACTGGTCAACGTCGAGGTAATCGCTCACGAAGAATGACGCTCCGGAAAACCAAAACCCCGCCCCCAGACATTTCTCCACAATAGAGACACAGGTTGTTGGGCTTGTTGCTCACTCCCCAAAGCTTCTAACGTCCTAGCTTCCCCGACGGGGTAAACCGCTAATCCGTCACCGGGCTTTGTTAGGGTTCGAACACACGTTCGATCAAGCGATTTCAGGAGTGGAGGAAGCTTTGGCTCAGATGGCTTCGGTGCAGTCCGTGCGCCCGAACCGGATCCCCCCGCACAACCTTGACGCCGAGCAATCGGTGCTGGGGGCGATGCTCGAGTCGCGCGAGGCAATCGCCAACGTCGTCGAGATCCTTCATCCAGAGGACTTCTACAAGCCCGCCCACGCAGAGGTCTATGAGACGATCCTGTCGCTGGACGCCAAGGGCGAGGCCGCCGACGCGGTGACCGTCGCCGACGAGCTCGGCCGCAGGGGCACCCTCGAGAGCATTGGTGGAAAGCCCTACATCCTGGGACTTCTCGACGCCTACCCGACGGCCTCGTCGGCGCGCCACTACGCCCGTATCGTCGAGGAGCTTGCACAGCTGCGGCGGCTCGTCGACGTCGGGGCGAAGGTTCAAGAGCTCGGCTTCGGCATGCCCGAGAACGTCGCAGGTGCAATCGACCGGGCCGAAGGTCTCATCTACGAAGTGGGGAACCGGCGGCTGCGGGACGCGGTGCAGCCGATTCACGGCCTCTTGACCGAAAACATGGAGGCGATCGAGGCTCTCTACGAGCGCGGGGCCTCGGTGACCGGTCTGGCCTCGGGCTTCCCCGACCTCGACGAGATGACTTCTGGTTTTCAGCCTTCCAACCTTGTCATTGTCGCCGCCAGGCCTTCGATGGGAAAGTCCAGCCTCCTCGGCGACTTTGCCCTCCACGCCGCCGTCCGTGAGAACCTGCCGGTGGTCATCTTCAGCCTCGAGATGGGGCGGCACGAGCTGGTGCAGCGGTTCCTTTCCTCCGAGGCGAAGGTCGATTCGCAGCGGATCCGCAAGGGGACGCTCCAGGAACAGGATTGGCCGCGGCTCTCCGCTGCACTGGGAAAGCTCGCCGAAGCGCCGATTTTCATCGACGACTCGGCCACCGTGACCCTCATGGAGATACGCGCAAAGTGCCGGAGGCTCAAGGCCCGGCACGGTTTGGGACTCGTGATCATCGACTATCTGCAATTGATGCAATCGGCGCACCGGTCCGAGAACCGCCAGCAGGAAGTGTCCGACATCTCGAGAGACCTCAAGATACTGGCGCGCGATCTCAACCTGCCGGTGCTATGTGCGTCGCAGCTGAACAGGGGTGTGGAGTATCGCTCCGACAAACGACCCCTCCTTGCCGATTTGCGTGAATCGGGCTCCATCGAACAAGACTCAGATCTTGTGATGCTCCTGTACCGCGACGAGGTCTACAACCGTGACTCGGAGCGCCGGGGTGAGGCCGAGCTGATCATCGCGAAGCACCGCAACGGCCCCACCGGCTCGGTGAACCTCGCTTTCATGAATCAGTACACGAAGTTTGCGTCCTTCACCAAGGGATCATCGGGCTGATGGGTGCTGCATAGGCTGGTCAAACTATGTCCTCGGCTAAGCCCGCACCCGGAGACGTCAATCGCCGCAAGGGAGTCTCGGCGCGCCGGATCAGAGCGGTGCATCGTCGCCTTCGCAAGCTGCAGGGCCCCTTCAGGCCGAAGCCGCAGCTGCCCGCAATCGACGAGCTCGTCGGCACGCTGCTCTCACAGCACACCTCCGACACCAATACGGCGCGAGCGTTCGCCGGGCTGAAGACGCGTTTCCCCACCTGGGAGGAGGTGCGGGACGCTCCCGGTGAAGAGGTGGCAGGTGCAATACGTGCTGGAGGGCTCGCCGATCAGAAGGCACCCCGGATAAAAGCGATCCTCGCCGAGATCGAAGGGCGGGAGGGGGCACTGGATCTGTCGCGTCTCCACGGTCTGCCGGACCAGGAGGTCGCCGACTACCTCTGCTCACTGCCCGGAGTCGGCCCGAAAACCGCCGCCTGTGTGCTGGTCTTCTCCATGGGTCGCAACGCGTTCCCGATCGACACCCATGTCCACCGGGTGGCACGGCGATTGGGTTGGATCGACGACAGGGTGACGGCGGAGGCTGCCGGCCGGGAGCTTGGGCCCACCGTGCCGGCCGAGCTCCGCTACAGCCTCCACATGGCTCTGATAGACCACGGGCGCAAGGTCTGCAAAGCGCGCAATCCCCGCTGCACGCAATGCGTCTTGTTCGATCTATGCGACTCGGGCCCGCGCCTTCTCGCCACCGGACACGCCGTCTGACCCGCGCCCTCCCTGCCGAGGGAGCCGGGTTGCTTAGGTGAGCTCGGGTTCAAGTGGAGGGAGGACGCAGAACTCGTTGCCCTCGGGATCGGCGAGGACCGTCCATTTGACATCGTCGTCCTGGCCGATCGTCGCGGGTTGTGCCCCCAAACCAACGAGGCGGCTCACTTCCGCCGCCTGGTCGGCCGGACGCAGGTCAAGGTGCAGCCGATTCTTCGCCGTCTTGTCATCGGGGACCTTGACGAACAGAAGATCGGGGGCCACATCGACCTCAGGGCTGCCCTCGGGTGGCTCGACCACGGACTGATGGGCGTCCTCGTAGGTGACTCGCCAGCCCAACGCATCGGCCCAGAAGCGAGCGAGCGCCGGGCAATTGTGTGAGTCGATGACGAGACACTGAATGCGTATGTTCATCGGGCGAAGATAGCAAACCTGCATGGGCAATCGCACCTGAAGCTCCGTGCGCCAGCGTCTCCTGCGTGGCTACCTCAGAGCGTGGTTACGGTGATCCTTCCGCCCTGACACCGAACTTACCGGCCCCCAGTGATCGAATCGCTGTTGTCGTTTGCTTCCACGACTGTCTGAGCGCGGTTCGTTTGTCGCCCGGGGTCGATGGATCTTCGAGAGCCGAGGCCACAGGGGTGATGACGTAGTTGCCGTGTGGGACCCACGTCGGCGTGTAGGTTACCCTCTCTGCCTGGAGATCATTGCTCTTGCCTTGGACCTCGATCTTCACGATCACACCGTGCCGGGTGTCCTCGGCACAGCACGCAATGGACTGATCTGCAAGGAAGTTGCCCATCCCGTACACGACGTAGTCCTGCCCCACACGACCTATCGGCTGGACGACATGTGCATGGTGACCCAGTATCAGATCGATAGCATTCGTCCTGAGCAACCGCCCGGCCAGGGTGCGCTGGTCGGCACTCGGGGCGACCTGGTACTCGAGCCCCCAGTGCAGGCTGACGACCACAAAATTCGCGCCTGCGCGGCGCGCGGCGCGTGCCTCTCTCGAGATCGCTTGTGTGTCGATGACATCTACCAGCCAGGATTCGTCGGCAGGTAACTCGCTGCCGTTCAAGCCGTAGGTGTAGCTGAGGAAACCCACCTCGACCCCGTTGACTTCGATGAGCTCCGGGCGGCCGGCCGCACCCGATCGGCGCGCCGTCCCGTTGTGTCGCACCCCGGCTTTGTCCAGCACGTCCAGCGTGGCCATCACCCCCTGGGCCCCTCGATCGTAGGAATGGTTCGAGGCGGTCGAGCAGTAGTCGTATCCGGCATTCCCTATGGCGTTCGCAAGCTGATGGGGCACGTTGAAGGTTGGAAACGACGAGAGACTCTGGTTGTCGGGTGACAGCGGTGTCTCGAGGTGACAGATGGCAATGTCGGCCGCAGACAACAGCGGCCTGACCTTGCGGAACATCGGAGTGAAATCGTAGTGGTTGCCGCCGTTCTCCAGGGCCTTCTCGTAGACGGTGGAGTGCGTCAGAATGTCGCCGGTTGCGACGATGGTGAAGCGCTTCGTGGACGACGACGGAGCATCCTTCCGAGGAGATGCAGAGACGTTGGCGGCGTCTCTGGTGTCTGAATCTGCACCGGGGCGTAAGGAGGTGGGGGAGGCGTCGTCTTGGGAGCGGTGCGACGGCGACTCCGTTTCTTTCGAGTCCTCTGTGACGACGCCGCCAGGTTCGCAAGCACCCATAAGCGCGAGAAGGATCACAGCAGTGACGCGCAGGCACCTCTGTCTACCTGTGAAGAGTTGACGCAAGCCCGCCTTTGGTTGCAGTCGCAAGGGACAAACATATAGGTGTGGAAGAGGCGCACGCCAGGGGCATCATCGTCCATTCGGGATGGTCTCCTGGAGGACAACCTCCGGCTAACGTTCAGCTGGTGAGCGAATCGAACTGGGCCGGTAATTACAGCTACCGGGCCGGCAAGCTGCACCGGCCGTCGAGGCTGGAGCAGGTGCAGGAGATCATCGCCAACGCACCCCGGGTGCGCGTGCTCGGCTCGCGTCATTCTTTCAACGACATCGCCGACTCCGCGGAGCTGCTCAGCCTCGACGCTCTGCCCCCTGATGTCGTCGTCGACCATGAAGCAGACACGGTCTCCTTCTCGGCCGGCCTGAGGTACGGGGAGCTCGCCGAGGCGATGAAGGCGGAGGGCGTGGCCCTGCCCAATCTTGCGTCACTGCCGCACATCTCCGTCGCGGGTGCGGTGGCGACCGCCACACATGGCTCCGGCGACAACAACGGCAACCTCGCGACCACGGTCGCCGGACTGGAGATCGTCACCTCCTCGGGCGAGATCCTCACCGCCTCCAGGGATGACGCCGACTTCGACGGCCTCGTCGTGGGGCTGGGCGCGCTCGGCGCAATCACCCGGCTCACCCTGGATGTCGAGCGCTCCTATCAGGTGCGTCAGCGGGTGTTCGAAGGCCTCGGTTGGGAGGCTCTGTTCGATAACTTCGACGCCATCACCTCGACGGGCTACAGCGTGAGCGTGTTCACCCACTGGACCGGAGCGGTCGACCAGGTGTGGGTGAAGAGCCGGGCGACCGATGCGCCAGAGCCGGTTCGCGGCGACCTCTTCGGCGCGATCGCCGCAACCGTCGACCGGCATCCGATCCTCGGCCTCGACCCCGTCAACTGCTCCCCGCAGCTTGGGGCGGTGGGCCTGTGGTCCGACCGCCTGCCGCACTTCCGCATGGGCTTCACGCCGAGCAGCGGTCTGGAGCTCCAGTCCGAATATCTGGTGCCGCGCCGCCACGCCCCTGCCGCGATTCAGGCAATGCGTGCGCTGGCCGACGTGATCCGGCCCGTATTGCAGGTTTCCGAGATCCGCACCGTGGCCGCCGATGGGTTGTGGATGAGCCCGCAATACGGGCAGGACACCATCGCCATTCACTTCACCTGGAAGCCCGAGCAGGACGCCGTCGAGCGCGTGCTCTTCGACATCGAGGGTGCGCTGGCCCCGTTCGAGGCGCGCCCGCACTGGGGCAAGGTGTTTCTTGCGGAAGCCGCCTCCATCGCTCCCCGATATGAGCGCTTGCCCGACTTCACCCGACTGGTCGACCGGCTCGATCCCCGCGGCGCGTTCCGCAACGCCTGGCTGAACAAGCGTGTGCTCGGCCGCCGATGACTCTTGTGAACCATTGGGCGCCATTCCGAAGCCGTCCTTGGAGCCATCTATTGCCAAATGGTGCGTCGCCGGGGTGTAATCAAGTGACAACGCACCGACAGTAGGGGGAGCGATGACCAGGGTTCAGGCGATGACCGAGCAGACGGTGTTCGAGCTGGTGCAAGATCAGCGTGACAAATACGCCGGTCAGGAGGAGGGCCTCAGGGACAGAGGGCACGAAGCCATGGCCGATTACCTGAGGGAGGCGCAGTTCCGCCTTGCCGCAATCCAGAGGCAGATCTCAGACCTGCAGAATGCAGTTGACCCCCGGGAGGCCCACAGGAGGAGCCTCGCTGTCGCAGACGAAACCATCAAGTTCATGGCGTCTCAGATGAGGCTCTAGCCGCCGCTATCCGCGTTCGTATGACACCGCAGTAGGTCGCCCAGACGGCGCGATCACCGAGTTCTGGGAGCCGCGTCACTCCATGACGGGACGCGTACCAGGTATGGGAGCGGAATTGGTTCCTCTGCCGCAAACGCGTGCCGTTGGAACACGGCGAGCCGGAGACTGAGAAAGGCGTTTACAGCCCTGGAGATGCAGCTCGGCCTCCGGACCGGGGTTATCGAGCAGATTGTGGTAGGCGGCGACCGCTTCCTCCGCCGCGACCAGAATCGCAAGCCGCTTCATGACTTGCCCTTTCTGCCCACCAAGCAGGTCTGCCCACCAAGCAGGGCCAGCATATGGGCGC
>JACDDL010000290.1 GCA_013817045.1 Actinomycetota bacterium
GCGGAGCTCACGGGGGCGGGGGCGGGGGCGGGCGCCACCAGGGCCACGAGGGCAAAAGGAGCCGCCGCGGCGAGGGCAATGGCCCGGGACATGCCGGCGATGAGCCACCGGGCGCTATCGGGACCCACTTCGGCGCCCAGGAGCCCGATCGTCTGCACGAGCCAGCCGATCACCACGGCAAGGACGACGCCTGAGGCCAAGAGGGCCAGGCGCGCCGCGGGTGACGGCATCCGGCGCGCCGGACCTACTCGCCTCGTCGCCAGATGACGGTAGGCGTCCCACACCCCCGGGAGCCCTCCGGCGGCGTCGACGGCGACGACCCTGCGGGTAGCGCCCACCAACAGGGGCAGTAGGAGCACCTCGGCCACCGTGACCCACACGAACTTCCGGCGCGCGTCGGCGAGCACGGCCCGCCCCACACCCTGGACCTGGCGGCCCCGGGGAAGGTTCTCGATGTAAGGGTGAAGCTCTTCGACCTGGGCGACGTCTTTGTAGGTGAAGGTGTAAGCAAGGTGCACCGGCCCCATGAGCACGGCAACGACAAGAAATAGGGTGGAGAAGTTCCTGAAGACTGTTTGCAGCATGTTGTCGAGCACGATGCGCGGATCTTAGTGCTTCGGAACTTTGCGCGAGGAAGGCATCAACACGGTGCCTCGAGGAGGCAAGCCTTTGAAGATCCTTTTGTGGCACGGATACCTTTTGACCGGCACGGGCTCGAACCTTTACACCGCGAATCTCGCAAGGGAGTGGCGAGCCTTGGGGCAGGACGTGTTGGTCCTCTGTCAGGACCGCGCCGCAGCCACCTACAGCTTCGTCGACGCCGCAGGCGACTTCGCACCCACCAACGATGACTTCTCGGTTGTGGACACCGGAGCACCGAGGGCTCGGGGACGTGCGGTCGTCGCGCGTCCCGATATCGGCTCCATCCTGCCCGTCTATGTCTACGACGAATACGCGGGCTTCGTCGCCAAGCGATTCGTCGATCTCGATGAGGCCGAGCTCGAGCAATACACGCGCGCCAACATCACCGCCCTGGTAACCGCCATCCAACGGCATGAACCCGATGCAATCATCACCGGGCACGAGGTCATGGGGCCGTACATCGCGAGCGAAGCTTGCCGATCAACGGGGACGGAATATGTCGCTAAGTTGCACGGAAGCGGGCTGGAGTACGCGGTCAAGCTGCAAGAGCGTTACCTCCGCTATGCCGTTGAGGGACTCGGCGCGGCAAAGGCGATAACCGGTGGGAGCCGCTACATGATCAAAGCGGCAAGCGACGTCATCCCCGGATGGGTGGAGCGCGCCGAGGTGGTGAGCCCCGGCGCCGACATCGATCTCTTCAAACCGCTTCCACGGGACGAGTCGGGCCCTCCGATCGTCGGTTACGTGGGCAAGTTCATCCGCGCCAAGGGTGTGCACAACTTCCTCTCGGCGCTTGGCCTTACAGACATACCGGGATTACAGGCCGTTGCGGTCGGCTTCGGCGGCTACGAGGCCGGCTTGAAGGCGTTGTGGGGCGCCATGCAGAATGGTGATCGCGCCGAGGTGGCCAGACTGGCGCGGCAAGGAGACGATGAGCCACTCACAGATCTGTTGAGTTTCTTGGATTCCCTCGACGATGACAGAGCGTTCTTCGCCCGAGTGGCCGAGATACCGATGGAGTGGCCCGGGCGGCTGGAGCACGAGCCGTTGGCGAAGGTACTTCCGCACTGGGATGTGCTGGTGGTGCCCTCGATAATCCCCGAGGCTTTCGGGATGGTGGCGGCGGAGGCCGCTGCGTGCGGCGTGCTCCCTGTCGTCCCGCGGCACTCCGGAATCGGAGAGATCGGGGCCATCCTCGAGGCCGAACTCGGCGCCGAAGGCATCCTTACATTTGATCCCAACGACCCGATTGCGGATCAGGCGCGTACCGTCCAACGCCTGCTGTCGATGCCCGAAGAGGGCCTTACGGCGATAAGGGAGACAGTCACGGACGTGGCGCGCCGGTTGTGGTCGTGGAAGCGAACCGCAACGCGCCTGCTCGAGCTCGTCTAGTCAGAGACCGGGGGGCGTCGCAAGCTCTTCACGCGGCTGCGTTTCTTCTTGGACTGAATGCGCCGCTCCTTGGCCGCCCTCGAAGGCTGGGTGGCCAGGCGCTTCTTGTCCTGCTTCAGCGCACCCGCAACCATGGCACTGAGTCTGTCGAGGGCGTCCTGACGATTGCGGAGCTGTGATCTGTGCGTGTCGCTCACCACGCGGAGAACACCGGTTGCATCGATGCGCTTGGCGAGCTTCAGGCGGATGCGTTGTCTCTGCCGTGGGCCGGGGGCCCGGGAGCCCGAACGTCCCAACTCAACTCGGCGCGCGTCGCAGCCTTGTTCGCGTGTTGCCCTCCAGGCCCACCGGAAGCCGAGAACCTGAACCGGAGCTCGTCTTCCGGAATGGTGAGTGTCCGATTGACGCGGAGGCCATCCTGTGAACCGGGCCCGTTCATCGAGTCGCCAGTTGTGCCACGAGCTCTTGGGAAGTGTCCACCGGATACTTGCAGGTACCCCTGTGGCAGACGTAGGCGGTGGCCTTCCCGGTGCGCTTCGAGCGCCCGTGCAGCAGCGGAATCTGCAAGGTCGCGCCCTCGGTGGATTCGTCGCCCACGATGACCACCTTGTTCGGGATGAAACTGTCGCGTACGACGCCGAGCAGCCCCGCCGTGTCCGCATCCGACGCGTCGCCGATGATCACGATCTCTGCGGGCATCGAAGTGTAGAAGTCGATCGCCCCGAGAAGGTGTCCGAAGCCGAGCGGAGAGCGCACCGCGGCATCCCTCATCAGGCGGATCACCGCCAGCCCGTGCTGTTCGTAGAGGGCGTCTCCGGTGAAGATCGACAGGCGCTGCAGTTCCAGGGCAAGCACCGAGTTTGCAGAGGGGATCGCATTGTCGATGAAGTCCTTCGAGCGGGTCACCAGTGCAGGGGCATCTGTGCCGGTCGTGAAGAAGCCACCGGACTCGTGATCGAGGAACAGACGAATGGCCTCGTCTGCGGCCCATTTCGCCTCGGCCAACCAACCCGGGTCGAAGGTTGCCTCGTAGAGCGCGAGGCATGCCTCGAGAACGAAGGCGTAGTCTTCGCAGTAGCCGAGATGCTTGACGACTCCGGCGCCGTTCACCTGCCGGTAGGAACGCATGAGACGCCCATCGACACGGAGCGTATCGAGCACGAAGCGCATGGTCTCCTGTGCGGCGTCCACCCATTCGGGGTGCTGCAGGATCACTCCGGACTCTGC
>JACDDL010000005.1 GCA_013817045.1 Actinomycetota bacterium
GAGGTCCAGCACAATGCCGCCGGCGACGTCGTGCCCGGCTTCTATGCGGCCGGCGAGTGCGCCTGCGTCTCGGTGCACGGCGCCAACCGCTTGGGCACGAACTCGTTGCTCGACATCGTCGTGTTCGGGCGACGCGGCGGCCTCGAGATGACCGAGTATGCATCGACACATCCGCTGCTCGATATCCCCGACGACGCTCATCGGCGCGCCGAGGAATGGATCGCCTCGCTCATGGAAGGGGACGGCGGCGAGCCGCTCGCCGACATCCGGGAGGTGCTGCAGAACGAGATGATGGACAAGGCCTCGGTTGTGCGAAGCGAAGACAGTCTGACCGACGTCCACGAAACGATAGGCAAGCTCCGAGCGCGCTACGAGCTCACACGCGTGGGCGACCGGAGCAAGATCTTCAACACCGAGCTCGTCGAGCACATCGAGTTCGGCTTCCTGCTCGACATGGCGGAGGCGCTCGTGGTTTCAGCACTTGCTCGGACTGAAAGCCGCGGCGGTCACTACCGCGAGGATCACGAGCTGCGCGAGGACGAGCATTGGCTCAAACACACCTACGCTTCGAAGAGAGACGACGGGGACCCCGAGCTCACCTACAGAGATGTGACCCTCGGCCGTTACACGCCGGTGGAAAGGAAGTACTGACGCGTGGATGTTCGCCTGCGGATCCAGCGGTTCAATCCGGAGCAAGACGATGCTCCGCACTTCGAGGACTACACGATCGACGCCGAACCCATGGACCGGCTTCTGGACTGCCTTCATAAGATCAAGGCTTATGAGGACTCTTCGCTTGCCGTAAGGCGGTCGTGCGGCCACGGCATCTGCGGCTCCGACGCCGTGCTGATCAACGGTGTCAATGCCCTTGCGTGCAAGGTGCTGGTCAAGGACGTAAAGCAACCGATCACCATCGAACCCATCAGAGGCCTTCCCCTCATCAAGGATCTGGTCGTGGACATGGATCCGTTCTTTCAGGGCTATCTGGAGGTCAAGCCGTGGCTCATCGTCGACCCAGTTGCCAAGGAGCCCGAACGCGAGCGGCTCCAGTCGCAGGAGGAACGTGAGCGTTTCGACGACACCACCAAGTGCATTCTCTGCGCAGCCTGCACAACCTCATGCCCGATCTTCTGGTCCGACGAGGGATATGTCGGGCCAGCAGCGATCGTCAACGCCCACCGCTTCATCTTCGACTCCCGCGACAGTGGGGCGCGCGAGCGCCTCGAGATACTTTCCAGCAAGAACGGCGCCTTCAAGTGCAGGACCGCATTCAACTGCACGGCTGCGTGCCCGCGGGGAATCAAGGTCACCAAGGCGATCCAGGAAGTGAAGCAGGCTGCTCTGTTCGGTTCCTTCTGACCTCGTCTACGGCCGTGAAGACCTTCCGTACGGTTGTTCTCGTGACACTCTTAGTGGTCGCCATCGTGGCCGCTTACCCGCTCTGGCTTGGCTTTCAGATCTGGGATCAGTCCCACGAAGACGAGGTGGTCGGCGCCGATGCGATAGTGGTGCTGGGTGCGGCGCAGTATGACGGAGTCCCGTCACCCGTTTTCAAAGCAAGACTCGACCACGCGCTGTATCTCTACAACGAGGACCTGTCCGACATCATCATCGTCACCGGAGGAAAGCAGGCCGGGGACCGCTTCACCGAGGCTCACGCGGGGGAAAGCTACGTCACGGCCGAGGGGGTCCCCTGTAATGCGGTCCTGGCGGAGTCGGAAGGACGTACCACATTCCAGAGCCTGCGCGCAGTGCGCGCCATCGCAACTCAGCAGGGCGTTTCCTCGGTGCTGTTGGTCTCGGACCCGCTTCATTCGGAACGCGTCAAGCGCATCGCTTCGGATCTCGGGTTTGAAGGAGTCTACGCGAGCCCTGCCTCCTATACGCAGCTGGAGCGAAGCCGTTCGACGAAGGTCAGAGAGCTCGTAAGGGAAGTTGCGTCGCTGCTCGCCTATCAGTTGTTCAATCGCTAGGTCAGCTTGCTACCTTGATCGTGGCGCGTCCGGCGACGTCGAAGGTTACCGGAGTGGTCAGCCCGATGAGCTCGCCGTCGACGTTCACCTCGATCGGAGGATCCGAGTCCACCTCGATCTTCGGCCCCCTGGTCACCTGGACGTCATCGAGCTCGCCGTGGGTTCCACGCCTTACCCTCAACGCAAGCCTCGCCGCTGCGGCGGCGTCGGGGGCCGGCAGCGCACATGCGTCGAGGATGCCGTCGTCGATGACCGCCTGCGGCCACAGCCTCACGCCTCCGCCGCTCGTCATGCCGTTGCCGACCCCGACCGCAACGCAGTCCCGGACCTCGGTCCCGTTCAGGGTGACCGTGGAGCGGGGCAGCTCGGCCGCCACCTTGGCTCCGCCGACCCAGAAGGCCAGCGGGCCCAAACGCGCCTTCATCTCCTGGTCGACGGCTTCGTTCATCGCAACCGGAAAACCCCCCACACAGGCGTTGGCGAACAGCCCCTGCACACCGGCGCCGGTTGCCCGCCCTACGTCGATCGACCGCTCGGTGCTGCCGGTCGCGATGCGTGCAGCTTCGGTTGGGTCCTCGGGAAGATGGAGGGTGCGGGCGAGATCATTGCCGGTGCCGGTCGGTATCAGTGCGAACACGATGCCGGCGAGACGGGTCTCGAACGCGTTCACCACCCTGCTGAAGGTCCCGTCGCCCCCCCCGACGACGACCATGTCCCTGTCCCGGGCGGCCTGGCTCACCTCGAGATTGAACCCCTCCAGGGAGGGCTCCAGGCATCTGACGTCTCCCGATTCGGCGAGAACGTCCTCGATCGTGGCGACCGTGTCGGCCTCGGAGCCACCCGAGCTGGGATTGGCGATGAGAAGGATCTTCATGGAGCCAAGTCTCACTCAGGCTCAGGCGCTGCGCATCACCGGGTCGGTCGACGGCTGTTCCGAGCCGCCTTCGGGTTCGACCGTCACCGCCATGCCGTCGACCCCCTCGACCGGATCTTCGATCCGCACCACCGCTTCTCCGTCTTCCACACCAAAGGTTCCCAGACTCAAGAACCTTTCGTTCTGCAACGCCCACAGCTGGTAGGTGCGGCCGGCGGGGGGCTCCGGCAGCCCCACGGCGGCAAACAACGCCCCGTTCTCTGTCGGCACCATGTGACCTTCAGACCCCCCCGTGCCCGTCAGGGCCAACCCCCGTTCGGCAGTCAGAGCGCTGATCACCTGCCTGCTTCTCTGTAAGTCCGAGCGAGCATCCAGGAACCCTGCTCCAAGCACGCCGATGATCACAGCGGCGGCAGCGGCCAGAATGCCGCTCAGAGCCGGGCGCCGGAAGGGCCGGAAGGGAAGGACCTGCGCGCCGGCGGGCTCCGGTGTCTCGGAGGGAGCCGGCTCTCTCCGTTGGGCCAGCGCCAGCACCCCATCGGCGAACCCGGCGGGAAGCGGTGCCGGATCGATTGTCAGCGCAAGCTCGTCGATGACATCCGAGTGGGCTTTCGCCTCCTCGAGGCACGTGATGCACGAGGCGATGTGGTGCGCCGCCTCGGCCAGCTCGTCAGGTGGGATCGCGCCGAGGACATAGGCGGCCACAAGGTCCTTGTACTCCTCGTGTGGTCGATCCATCTTCCGGCTCCTATATTTCGGTCGTATCCGATTTGTTCAAGACCTCTTTCAGCTTGATGAGGCCGTCGCGCAATCTTGTTTTTGCCGTGCCCTCCGGGACGCCAAGCTCGGCGGCAACCTCCCGGTACGTTCGTCCACCGAAGTAAGCAAGCACAATCGCCTCTCGTTGCATTTCCGACAGGCAGGAGAGCGCATCCCGGACCTCCCGCCTCTCTTCAAGGCGATCGGTCGGGTTCTCCATCGTTGTTGCGGTCTCTGCCTCGGCCATCAACAGATCCCGTGCGCGGGTCCGCGCTTCCTCCTTGCGCACCAGATCGATCGCCTTGTTCCTTGCCACCCCCAAGAGAAACGACTGCAAGCTACCCCTCGTGGGGTCGAACGCGCCCGGACGGCGCCACAGGGCGAGAAAGGTGTCCTGTGCGACTTCCTCCGCCATTGCGGGCTCGAAGAGGATGCGACGGGCCATTCCTAGAACCACTTCCCCGTACAGCCCTATTGCTTCGCGCAGCGCGCCCTCGTCCCCGTTTTGGAGTCTTCGGACCACCTGAGCATCAACGTCCAGCTTGCGCCCCATTGTGTCCGAGTGTACTGAGCGCTACTCGTAGTTCGGTTGTCCCTCCCACCATGGATTGCCCGGCGGTGCATAACCCCGGTGTGGCGGTGGTCTAGAAGAGAGCGAGGGCGAGACTGCGACGAGCGACCATAGCCCGGGTGTCATCCGCCGGGAGCGTATCGAGCAAGTCCAGTAAATGAACTCTGACCTGCTCCCTGGCCGGCCCCGAGGTCTCGGCGACGGCCCCCACGAGCCGACCGAATGCCGCTTCGAGATCGCCCGCCGCAGCGTCCAGATCCGCAAGCCCGGAAACGGCATCGACGTCGTCCGGGTCGGTTTCGACCCGGCGCACCAAACTCTCGCGATCCTGGCCCATTGTCCGCAGCTGCAGCTCCACCCCGGCCAATTCCCTTCGGGCCGTCTCGTGACCAGGATCGAGCTCGAGGGCGCGCCGGAAACCGTCCCTTGCAGCCTGGAAGTCGCCCGCCTCGGCCGCTTCCTCGGCGCCTGCCGCCGCCAGGTCGGCGGGCTGCGGGCCCAGTCCCGCCAGCCACTCCCGCACCTGTGGTTCGGGAAGGGCCCCGGTGAACTCGGCGACCTGGCGTCCGTCCCGGAAGGCGCGCACCGCGGGTATCCCCTGCACCTGGGCGGCCGCCGCCAGCGATCCGTTGGCGTCCACATCGACTTTGGCCAGCACCCACTCGCCCTTCGCCTGGGTGGCCAGCCGCTCGAGCACGGGGCCCAGGGTACGACAAGGGCCGCACCATTCCGCCCAGAAATCAACGACCACCGGCCGCTCGTGTGACCGCGCGAGCACCTCCTCGGCAAAGGTGGCCTCGGTCACATCGATCGCAGCGGGCAGAGCCTCCTGCCCGGGGTAGGTTGACATACTGTGGTCAACAGTGGAGTGGGCGGCGGTGTTCCGGCGTGATCGCCCCCGGGGACGCCGATGCGCTGAGGGTGGTCTTCGCCGAGGACAACTACCTGGTTCGCGAGGGCACCAGTGCCCTGTTGAGGGAGGTCGACGGGGTGGAGCTCGTCGCAGTTGCGGCGGACCTTCACGGGTTGCTCGATGCGGTCGCCGCCCATGCCCCCGATGTCGTCCTGACCGACATAAGGATGCCGCCCACCAATACCACCGAAGGAATCGATGCGGCCAAACGCATCCGGGCCGAGCACCCTTCCATCGGTGTCGTGGTTCTCTCCCAGTTCGCCGACGAGGACTACGCATACGAGCTCTTGAACGAGGGCGCAGCGGGCCTGGGCTACCTCCTCAAGGAGCGGGTGGCCGAGATAGACGAGCTCGTGCGTGCGCTCGGGGAGGTGGCGGCCGGAGGGTCGGTCCTCGACCCCAAGGTGGTCGAGGGTCTGGTCGGGCGCAGGACGGAAAACAGGAACTCGCCCCTCAAGCGCCTGACCGAGCGGGAGTGGGAAGTCCTCGGGCAAATTGCGGAGGGCAAGAACAATGCCGGCATCGCAGAGGTGTTGTATCTCAGCCCCAGGGCGGTCGAGAAGCACATCAACTCGATCTTCCAGAAGCTCGATCTGTCCGAGGAGCTCAACGTCCACCGTCGCGTCATGGCGGTGCTCACGTTCCTGAGGGGAACCACGGGGTCAAGATCCGGCGCCGGGTAACGGGGCCGGCCTCACGGCCCGAAGGGTGGGTCAGCACCCTTCCTCTCAGCGGGTTAACACCCTGACGGGCGGGAAGTGGATGGCGGACAATGGGCCCATGACGCGAACCAGCCTCGCCGAACGACGCCGGGCCCGGTCTGGCTCAGCCGCCGCAGGCATGGGTGAGAGGACCGCCTCCCGCTTGGCGTGGACGAGCTTCGCCGTCACCAGCCTCCTGTTCACCCTTGCGTTCTTCATCGTCGGCGCGGCAGAACCCTCGGGCATCGGAGGCGGCGTTCTGTTCTCCGTGATGACGTACTCGTTCCCACTGGTCGGGATACTGATCCTGTCGCGGCTGCCGAAGAACACCATTGGCTGGATCCTCATGGGCATCGGCTTCGTGTGGGGGCTCAGCGGCGCCACCTCCAGCCTCACTCTGTACGCCCTTGGCGCCGGGGACCGCCACCTGGCTGCACTGGTGGACGCCTCGAGCGCCTGGTTGTGGGTGCCGGGGGTCGGCATCATGGGCACCTATCTCATTCTGCTCTTCCCGGATGGGCGCCTCCCGTCTCCGAGATGGAGAATCGTCGAGTGGCTGGCTGCGCTGTCGATAGCCGCTGTGTCCGTGGCGATCATATTTAGGCCGGGACCCATTGACGGCACCACGACGTTTGAAAATCCTCTCGGCATCGAGTCACTCGAGGCGGTGCTGTCCGTCCTGATCGTGTCGATCGTCGTTATCCCATTGTGTATCGTCGCCTCCGCCGTCAGCTTGATCCGGCGCTTCCGCCGGTCGCACGGCGTCGAGCGGCTTCAGCTCAAGTGGGTAACCGCCGCGACGGCCGCGGTTGCGTTCCTGTATGCCGTGGCGATGGCCGTCTCGTTGAACACCTCCTGGGGCCGGGCCGATACCCCCCTGTACGCAGACGTTGCGCAGCAACTGGCCACTGCATCCTTCTTCTTGATCCCGGCATCCATCGGCATCGCCATCTTGAAGCATCGTCTGTTCGACATCGACGTCGTGATCAAGAGGGCCGTCGTGTACGGATCCCTCGCCGCATTCATCACCGCGGTCTACGTCGCCATCGTTGCGGGTACCGGAGCGATTCTGGGAGCGGGAGCAGATTCCAATCTGGCCCTGTCGATCTTCGCCACGGCGGTGGTTGCGGTCGCTTTCCAGCCGGTCAGAGAGCGGGTTCAGAGATTCGCCAACCGTCTCGTGTACGGCAAACGCGCGTCCCCCTATGAGGTCCTGACGCGCTTCTCGGAGAAGATCGCCTCTTCCTACGGCGCGGAGAATCTGCTCCCCTACACGGCAAGTACGCTGCGGGAAGCAACCAGCGCGTTGCGCTCCACCGTGTGGCTCCATCAGGCCGGCCGGCTCGTTCCGGCGGCAGCCTCACCTCCGGAAACTCTCGAGGTCTCCAGCGCCCGCATCCTCACTACGGAGAGCATCCCCGAGGCACCGGGTGAAGCGGTCGCTCCAATCTGGCACCAGGAGGAGTTGCTGGGCGCACTCACAATTGCAAAGAGCGACGATGAACCTGTCACACCCGCCGATCGGGAGCTGCTGGGCCATCTCGCGTCGCAGGCGGGTCAGGTGCTGCGAAACGCCCGGCTGAACGCCGACCTCGAGGCGAGGCTCGAAGAGCTCGCACTTCAAGCAGGCGAGATTCGCCGCTCGCGTCAGAGGATCGTGGCCGCTCAGGACGACGAGCGCAGGGCTCTGGAGCGCAACATCCACGACGGAGCACAGCAGCATCTCGTCGCCCTTGCCGTCAAGCTCAAGCTCGCCAAGACTCTTGCCTCTCGCTCGCCGGAAAAGGGCGCGTCCATGCTGGCTCAGCTGGGAGGCGAGGTGCAGGACACACTGTCGGCGCTCAGAGAGCTTGCTGCAGGCGTCTATCCGGCGGCCCTCGAGGAGGGTGGCCTTCACGTCGCACTCGAAGAACAGGCAAAGATCTCACCGGTCCCAACCCTGATCCACGCCGAGAGTCTGACACGCTATCCGCTCGATAGCGAGGCCACCGTCTACTTCTGCTGCCTGGAGGCACTGCAGAACGTGGTGAAGTACGCAGGCGCCACCCAAGCGCGGGTGACACTGCGCGACGAGCACGGGCAGCTCTCCTTCAAGGTCGAAGACGACGGGCGCGGCTTCGACGCCCGAAGCACGTCCTATGGGTCCGGGATGCGCAACATGGCGGATCGCGTTGCCGCGTGGGGCGGCGCGATCGATGTCATATCCGCCCCGGGGGCCGGCACGACCGTCACAGGACGTATTCCCGTAAGGCCGTTGGAGCCGTCGCAGTGACAGACAAGGCGATGTCTCGCCTTGCCTGGGTGACGTTCTGGTTCATCGCCCTTGTCTTTGTGGCCGGCGTCGCATACGGCGCGCTGAGCGGGCGCGGGGTGGATCTGTTCGTAACCTCCATGTTCGCCTTTGCGGTCGTCGGTGTTTTGATCACCTCACGGCAGCCGCGCAACACGATCGGATGGATCCTGCTTGCGATCGGATTCGTCTGGATGCTGGGGATCGCCTTCGCGGTGGCTCAGGTCTTGTGGCCGAGCGAAGTGGGGCTTCTCCTGGCGCTGTCGACGTGGTTGTGGGTCCCCGGCATCGGACTGATAGGGACCTTCTTGATCCTGTTGTTCCCGAATGGGCGGCTGCCGTCATCCCGATGGAGGCCGTGGGCGTGGCTGTGCGCGATCGCTTTGATCGCCTCGTCGTTGCTGATCATGCTGGCACCGGGGAATTACGTCGACGAGGGGTACCCTAATGTCTCCAATCCCCTCGGGATCGAGGTGCTGAAGCCGTTCTTTGGAGTGGTCTGGGTGTTCATCGCATTGATCCCGATCGGCATCATCGGCTGCGCGGTGAGCCTCATCCGGCGATTCCGTCGCTCTGAGGGACAGGAGCGCCTCCAGTTGAAATGGCTTGCCGCGGGCGCAGGAGGCGCGGCCACAGTGTACTTCGTCGTGATGATGGCAAGCCTCCCCTACGGGATAGCGGACCGCCCCACTCCCGAATGGGTCGGTGTGATCGGCAACGTCGGACTCTTTGCGTTCTTGCTCATCCCCGTGGCGGTGGGCATTGCAATTCTCAAATACCGCCTCTACGACATCGACGTCATCATCACCAAGACGGTCGTATTCGGAGCTCTGGCGGCGTTCATCACCGTCGTCTATGTAGCTGTTGTTGCCGGCGTGGCGGCCGCTCTGGGCGCGGGGCGCGGGGCGAACCTGCCCCTTTCCATCCTTGCCACGGTGATCGTCGCAGTCGCCTTCCAACCCGTCAGGGAACGGGTACAACGGTTAGCCAACCGGCTCGTCTACGGCGAGCGGGCCACTCCCTACGAGGTCCTCACTCTCTTCTCGCAGTCTATGGCTGCGTTGGTGTCGGTGGAAGACGTCCTTCCTGAGATCACGCGTCACACCGCCCAGGGACTGGGCGCACAGAACGTGAAGGTGAGCATGAACCTGCCACAGGGCAAGGAGGAAGCGCGTTATCCGGAGGATGGGCCACCGGGAGGGGAGCATCTCGAAGAGACGGTCCCGATAACGTATCAAGGCGCAACCCTCGGAGCGATAGCGGTCCTGAAGCCCGCCTCCGAACCGTTCAAGGCGCCCGAGCGCAGGCTCCTCGGACAGTTGGCGGCGCATGCGGGGGTGGTGCTCCACAACTACCGGCTCACGTTGGAGCTGCGCGCCCGGTTGTTGGAGCTTTCGGAGCAAGCAGACAATCTCAGGAGGTCGCGCGAGCGTCTCGTAACCGTCGCCGACACCTCGAGACGAGCCATCGAGCGGGCCATCCGCGAGCGCGTGGAACGACGACTGGTTCTAATCGCCGAAGACTTGAGAATCGCCGAAGTCGCAATGAGGACCGATGCCGATAACGCAACTGCGATACTCGAAGAGCTCGCCCTGCGCACGAACGAGACACTGGAGGTCCTGCGGGACCTTGCGCGCGGCATCTATCCCCCGCTCCTCGCCGACAAAGGCCTTGTGATGGCGCTGGAAGCCCACATCAGAAAGACGGGGCTGGACGCGTCCCTGCGCGCCGATTCGGCTATCGAAGGGGTGCGCTTCGAACGGGCGATCGAGACGTCATGCTATTTCTGCATCCTGGAGGCGCTCGAAAATGTGGCGCATCACGCAGGCGGGGCGGAGGCGATCGTGACAGTGGACCGGACCGAGGAGCGCGTGTCGTTCTCCGTGAGCGACAAGGGCCCCGGATTCGATCCCTCCATGCTCCCCTCCACTGCCGGCTCAGACGGGCAGGGGCTGCAGGCCATGGCCGACCGGCTGGCCGCAGCAGGAGGTGAGCTGACGGTCAGATCGAAGCCCGGACATGGAACCACGGTGACGGGGTGGGTGCCCCTGGAGATCCAGACGGAGGAGGAGAACGAGACCGACGGGGCCGCTGCTCAGGACGAGCGGGTAGCGGCGGTCCAGGCCTCCTCGAGCTGATCGGGCCCGAACTCGGACTTCGATATGTACGCCGCCGCCCCGGCCTCCACCGCGCGGGGTGCGAACTCGTCCGCTTCATAGGTGGACACCATCAGCACCACTATTCGCTTCTCGCCTGAAGCATGGATGCGTCTTGTGGCTTCCAATCCGTCGATGCCGGGAAGGTTCAGGTCCATCAGAACCAGATCAGGGTGCAACCTCTCCGCCAGCTCGATCGATTCCTCACCCGACTCGGCCTCGCCCACGACCTCGAAGCCGCCTGTAACCTCGACCACATCCCTGGCCGCCATGCGGAAAGGCTTCTGGTCGTCGACGATCACGACGCGCACCAGGTTCGCGGACTCCCCTCCGCCGGTCTGCTCGTGCTCGTCAGGTGAATGAGTCATTGCATGTCCCTTGTGCTGATCCGGTGTGCGGCAATCTTCGCATTACGCCCCTTGACCTGTACAGGGCCAAGATCCTCGGCTTCGATCGGTTTCTTCAACGCCGTGATGGTCGGGCCCGATAGCACGATCTGGCCCCCGTTGGCGAGTTGTTGCAGCCTCTGAGCAAGGTTCACACTGTCGCCCACCACCGTGTACTCGAGGCGTTCGTCCGATCCAAGAAGCGCGGCTGCGACCTCTCCGGTGGAGAGGCCGATCCCCAGGTCGAACTGGGGCAGGCCGCGCGGGGTCCACGCCTCGTTGAGGTCAGACTGGGCCGAGTGCATGACAAATGCCGCCTCGAGCGCCTGATCGGCGTGATCCGGTTGGGCCTCAGGCGCTCCGAACACCGCCATCACCGCGTCGCCGACGAACTGCATGACGGTCCCGCCTGCGGTCACCACGGCGCGGTTCATCTGGGTGCGATGCTCGCTCAGCTGACTCGCCAGCACACTCGGGTCGGACGACTCCGAGATGGTGGAATAACCGCGAATGTCGGACATCAACACGGTGACCGTTAGCTTGTCGCTGGCGCCCCCGCGGCTTCCGTCCCGGCGGAGCTTCTCCGCCAATCCACCGGGGAGGAAGCGGCTCAGCGTCTCGCCCTGTTCCTCACGCTGCACGATTGCCTCGTGAAGCATCCTCAGGCGCCGCAGCGCTCCTTGCCGCCCTTGGCTGGCGCCGTCGGCGATCCGGAGGAAGAGGGCTTCGACGTCCTGGGCCACGGCCTCCGGGGGGAGATTGCGGGTCGCGGCAATGGCCTTGATCGGGCGCCCCTCGGCGATCTCGCGCAGCAACTCTTCTTCTGAAGCGGCCAGCTCGCCGTCGGCCGCCACCGGGTTCACCAGCGCCTCGACGATCTTGGGGTCGATCATCGACCCGCCCGCCGACACCTCCCTGATGGCACGCGCCAGTTGATCGCCTTCGGCCACCCGGTCCTTGAGCAGATAGGCGTAGCCGGCCGCGCCCTCGGCGAGCAGCGAGATCGCGTACTCCGGGTCGTCGTACTGGGACAGCACGACCACTCCGGTGCCCGGGTGAAGCTTGCGAACCTCCTTGGCTGCGTCGATGCCCTCGCGCTCGAAGGCCGGCGGCATCCGGATGTCGGTAACGACGACTCGGGGAGCCGCCGCTCCGGCCCCGGCCACGAGCTCGTCGTAGTCGGAGGCAACCCCGACGATCGAAAAGTCGTCCTCGAGCGACAACAGAGCCCTGACGCCTTCCCGCACGATGAGGTTGTCGTCGGCGAGAAAGACGGTTATGGCATCCGGCATGGCTCCATTGTCGCGTGCGCGTCGCGCGCCGGGGAGGGGGCAAACATGTCAACGGGCGGTGGGGTCAGCACCTGCTCCAAGAGAAAACCAAATGTCAACCGGATCAGGTTCGGCGCTCTTCTAGTTCTTTGCACTTGGCCCGGATTGCTTCTGCTGCTTCTTGCAGGCTTGTGCGCTCGGAATCGTTCAAATCGAGCTCGACTATCCCGGCCACACCGCCGGATCCGAGAACGACCGGGACCCCGAGGTACACATCCGAGATGCCGTACTGTCCCGTCGTCCATGCGCACGCGGGAAGCACTTCCTTCGAATCCGCGAGCACTGCGTTCACCATCTTCGCAGCCGCCGACGAGGGAGCGTAGAACGCACTGCCTTTCTTGAGAAGCCCCACTATCTCGGCGCCACCGTCGCGTGTGCGCGTAAACAGCTCCTCCAGGGCCTCGGCTCGAAGAAGCTCGTTCAAGGGCTTGCCGTTGACCGTGGCCTGCCGGGGAAGCGCAACCATCTGGTCACCGTGTGAGCCCAGCGTCATGGCTTCCACCTGCGCCGGGGGCACCTCCAGCTTGTCTGCGATGAAATAGCGAAGGCGCGCCGAGTCAAGAACTCCGGCCATGCCCAAGACGCGCTCTTTGGGAAATCCGGAAACAACCGAGGCCAAGTAGGTCATCTCATCGAGAGGGTTGGACACCACGATGATCACGGCGTTCGGAGAATGCCCTGCGATCTTCTCGGTCACACTCGTCACGATCTCGGAGTTCTTGTCGAGCAGATCCATGCGGCTCATGCCGGGTTGGCGCGGGAGCCCGGCGGTGATGACGACGACGTCGGACTCGGCCGTGTCCGCGTAGTCGTTGGTTCCTCTGACCCGGGCATCGAAGCCCTCCACAGGGGCGGACTGTGCAATGTCGAGAGCGAGTCCGGCAGGGAGCCCCTCGACGATGTCGATCAAGACAACCTCGTCTGCATAATCCCGCTCCGCTATACGGCGCGCCGTATTCGAGCCCACGTTCCCGGCGCCCACCACGGTTACCGTTCTGCCCTCAGCCATTGTCGACTCCTCCCGCTTCGAGCTTTTCGATGACACCGTCGGCCACCTCAGAAGTACCGACCGCCGTCGGATCATCGCGCGTGGGTTTCATGTCGTAGGTGACGTACCTACCTTCGGAGATCACAGAGGAGATCGCCTTCTCGAGGCGATCCGCAGGTCCGACCTCTTCGAGGTGACGCAGCATCAGGACACCCGAGAGCATCATCGCCATCGGATTGACCTTGTTCTGTCCGGAGTACTTGGGAGCCGAGCCGTGGGTGGGCTCGAAGACCGCAGCCTCATCGCCGATGTTCCCCCCCGGGGCGACGCCGAGTCCTCCGATGAGGCCCGCTCCCAGATCCGACACTATGTCCCCATAGAGGTTCGGAAGCACCAACACGTCGTACATCTCCGGCTTCTGGACGAGCTGCATGCACATGTTGTCCACGATTCGATCCTCGAACTCGATGCCCGAGTCGGAATACTCCTCGGCCACCTCGCGAGCGGTCTGCAGGAAGAGCCCGTCGGAGAACTTCATGATGTTGGCCTTATGGACGGCGGTTACTTTCTTGCGCCCCTCTTTGATTGCGTAGTCGAACGCCCCCTTCACGATGCGCCTGGTGCCGGTTACCGAGATCGGCTTTATCGAGATGCCCGAGTCATCGCGGATGCGGCGTGTGCCGAGATCGGCCAAGAAGTCGATGAGCTTCCCCGCCTCGGAGGATCCTTGTTCGAACTCGATGCCGGCGTAGAGATCTTCGTGGTTCTCTCGCGCAATGACGAGATCGATATTCTCGTAACGGGAGCGGACCCCCGGATAGGACTTGCAGGGCCGCAGGCACATATAGAGGTCGAGCTCTTTGCGCAAGGCAACGTTGACGCTGCGAAAGCCCGTTCCCACGGGGGTTGTGATGGGCCCTTTCAGCGCGACGGAGTTGGCTCGAATCGAATGGAGCACCTGATCGGGAAGAGGCGTCCCGTACTTGTCCATGACGTCGGTGCCCGCCTCCTGCAGGTCCCAGTCGAACCGCACACCGGTCGCCTCCAGGACGCGCCGGGTCGCCTCGGTGATCTCCGGCCCCGTCCCGTCCCCCGGGATGAGGGTGACGGAATGGACTCCCTGTGACATGGATAAACCCCCTGTGTAGTGCCCGTTTTGCGTGCCGGAGGCTCAACCTACATGCCCGAGCCACGCCGGTCCTCCCCCCTGACAGATTGAGCCGGCCGGGCTCCGGCGGACTCAAGCCAAAGTGGCGGACGGCCGAAGCGAGAGGGCATCTATAAGCCGTCCTGCCGTATCCTATTACCAGGTTCTTCCGGCAGCTGCACACGCCGGGGGTTCTTTGGTCGCCTTGATCACCGGAGGGGAATAGGGAGAGGATTGGAAGTTGTGCCCGAGCCACGCCGCCCAGTGCGCAAGTCGTGCGGGGATGACTTGAGGGCCCTGATCGTGGGCGACGCCGACTCTCGGGGATCTCTTGCGGCGGTCCGTGCTCTTGCTCAGGCAGGTTGGACCGTAGGCGTGGGATCTCCCAGGCCGGGCCCGGCCAGCTACTCCAAGCACTGTGCCCGCTGGCATTTCGTACCATCCCCGAAGGAGTCTGTCGACGCATTTGTTGACGCCGTCAAGTCCGCCGGTGAGCACAACGATTACGAGCTCGTCTTCGGCGGTGGGGACGCGGAGGTGTTGGCCCTATCGGGAGCGAGGGAAAAACTGGGGATGACGGTACCGTACAACTCCCACGAGAGTGTGCTGAGCGCTCTCGACAAGGTGAAGTTGCGCGAAGCAGCTCGCCGTGTCGGACTGCTCACGCCACCGACAGTGGAAACGAATGGCTCCTCGCTGGAAGCCGTCGGGCCAAGCGTTGTCGTAAAGCCGAACCTTCACTGGACACCAGACGGCGCATCCATATCAGACGTCGTCGTCACCAGGGAGCGCGATACGATTCGACGACGCTCTCAGGAGATCCTGGATGCAGGACTCACGCCGCTTGTCCAGGAGTACATCCCAGGAAAACTGTTGGCTTTCGTTGCACTCACCGATCGGCACGGGGAAATTCTGGCCGGGTTCTCACAAATCACCGACCGAGTATGGCCTGTGGGAGCGGGTATGTTTGCAAGGGCTATCACGATCCCAACAGACAACGAACTGTGGCGCCAGGTGTCTGCGCTTCTCAAGCAACTGGATTGGTTCGGCATCGCCCAGCTACAGTTCCAGTGCACCGACGAGGGCGCACGATACCTGGTCGACTTGAATGGTCGTTTCTATTGGTCGCTTGCCCTACCGGTCAATGCCGGCCTGAACCTGCCTGCGATGTGGGCCGACCTCGCCACGGATCGATCAGTTGAAAGCGCGCCGCCGCCTCCCACAACAACTCGCTACCAGTGGTTGACCGGAGACTTACAGCGTGCGTACGCAGAACGGCGGGGTGGCTTACTGCATGACTTGAGGGACACGCTGGGCTTCGCTAGGTCTGCAACTCATAGTTTGTGGGACAGGGATGACGTTCGCCCCTCGCTTCACTTCGTGCCGGTCCGGTCCGGTCTGGTTGCCAGAAAGGCCCTGGCTCATCTCGCCAACCGACGGTGGTTTCCCCGAGATGTCCCGAACGATCCAGAGCCGCCGGTTCAGGGCACGCCGCCGGAGTCCAAGAACGCCGGTCCAGGCCGCGTCGAGGCAGTCTAGCAGCCCGCCTGATGCCAGGCAGTTAAGGGAGAGTTCACCTGAAGTCCACCCGGGCGTTCGCTATGCGACACGTTGCACCCGCACGCTTTCAACCATGTCGTCGATAGCCCTTTGGGTATTCGCCATCCTTGCCGCTCTTGACGTTGTGATCCTCTGGTCGGCGCTGGTGGCCTCTTCGAACTACGACCACCTCGAAGACGACCGGATGCACAGAACCGGCAACTTCAACCCCGACTTCGGCGGGATCCGGCTCGAACCAAGGGATCGTCCCAAAGCAGTCTAGCTCGAGGCTGTGCCCGCCGGTTAGGCGGGCCTCTGAATCGAGCGGTAGGTGAGATCGACCGTGTTGTGGAGCAACTGGGCGATCGTCATCGGTCCCACGCCACCGGGAACCGGGGTGATGGCCGCCGCAACCTGACTCGCCGCCTCGAAATCGACATCCCCTGTCAACCCCGCCTCGGTTCGATTGACCCCGACGTCGATCACGACTGCACCGCGGGCAATCATGTCGCCCGTTATTGCGTGAGCGCGTCCTACGGCCGCAACAAGGATCTCGGCGCGCCGGGTGTGCTCGGCGATATCGGCCGTCCCCGTGTGGCACACCGTTACGGTCGCGTTGGCGCCTGACGCTTTCTGCATGAGGAGGGCAGCCAGAGGTTTGCCGACGATGTTGGAACGACCGACCACGACAACCTCGGCGCCGGAGATGGCAACATCGGAGCGGACCAGCAGCTGCTGAATCCCGCCGGGCGTTGCGGGGACCACCAGAGGGTTGCCCGACAGCAGCCGTCCGAGATTGGCCGGATGGAAGCCGTCTGCATCCTTGTCGGGTCGAACCGCCTCGACAACGCGGGCCTCGTCGATGTGGCCGGGCAGCGGAAGCTGCACCAGGATTCCGTGGATGGCCGGGTCGCGATTCAGCCCGTCCACGAGCTCGAGCAGCTTCGCCTCGGAGATGCCTGCTTCGATGTCATGGTCGCGCGCGGCGATGCCCGCTTGTGCGCAAGCCTTTCGCTTTGCGCGCACGTAAACCGCCGACGCGGGGTCATCGCCCACGAGGACGGTTGCCAGCCCTGGGACGATTCCCTGGGAACTGAGGGCTTCGACTCTCGCCGCGACCTCGCCCCTGACCTCGGCCGCTATTGCCTTCCCGTCTATGGTTTGAGCACTCATCGACCCAAGCCTAGTGCCTGGTCGTCAAGCAGCAACCCAAATCAGTCAGTGGCGGAAGTGGCGGCGGCCGGTGAAGACCATGGCGAGACCTAATTCATCGGCGGCCTCGATGACCTCGTCGTCGCGCACCGAACCTCCGGGCTGAATGACGGAGCGCGCACCCGAGGCGGCGATGGCATCGACGGCGTCCCGGAAGGGAAAGAATGCGTCGGAGGCGCACACCGACCCGGGCGAGCGTTCGCCGGCGCGCCGGGCGGCCAACTCGGCGGACTCCAGCCGGTTCATCTGCCCCGCCCCGATTCCGACTGCGGCGCCGTCCTTGACGAGCACTATCGCGTTCGACTTGACGTGCTTGGCGACGGTCCAGGCAAACCGAAGGTCGCTCCACTCGGCCGGGGTCGGCTCCCGGACCGTCACAACCCTGGCGGCCTCAGCAGGGTCGACTGCATCGGCCGATTGAACGAGCCAGCCGCCGGTTACGCTGCGCAGGGAGGTGGCCGGGACACCGGGTTCGACGCGCAGGGCCCGCAAGCTTTTCTTGGTTCGCAGAACTTCCAGGGCCTCGCCCGAGTAGTCGGGGGCGCAGACAACTTCGGTGAAGACCTCGGTGATCGCAGCCGCCGTTGCGCGGTCACAAGGACGATTCAGCGCCACGATCCCCCCAAAAGCCGACACTGGATCGCACCTGAACGCCTCTCGATATGCATCCTCCAACTCATCGGCCCGGGCCGCCCCGCACGGATTCGAGTGCTTGATGATCGCAGCGCCACAACCGTCGATCTCCGAGACGAGAGCCGTGGCCGCGTCAGCATCGAGAATATTGTTGTAGGAAAGCTCCTTCCCGTGAAGTTGAAGACCGGCCGCCACTCCACCCGGCGCGCTGGTGCGGTAGAAGGCAGCCCCCTGGTGGGGATTCTCGCCGTAGCGGAGATCCATTACCTTGTCGCCCGAGAGGACCAGCCGTTCGGGCCATTCGCCGGGACGCGCGAAGTAGCGTGCTATGGCCGCGTCGTAGGACGCGGTGTGGGTGAACGCCTCACGGGCAAGCTCGCGACGCAGGCCGAGGGAGACCCCGCCCGTGGTCGTTATGGCATCGATCACGGACTGATAGCGCCTAGGTGATACGACGACGGCAACTGATGAGAAGTTCTTGGCAGCAGCCCTCACCATCGCGGGGCCCCCGATGTCTATCTGTTCGACGGCGTCGTCCTCGCTCACGTTCGGTTCCGCCACGGTGCGCTCGAATGGATAGAGGTTGCAGACCACGAGGTCGATCGGCGCAATGGAGTGGTCATCGAGCTCGGCAAGATGCTCGCTCTTGGTGCGATCCGCCAAGATGCCGCCGTGGATCTTGGGATGAAGCGTCTTCACCCGGCCCCCGAGGATCTCCGGCGCGCCGGTCAACTCGGCCACCCCGGTAACCGGGATGCCCACCGAACGGAGAACGGAGGCCGTGCCGCCCGAAGAAACCAGCTCCACGCCCGACCCGTGCAGGCTCTGTGCCAACTCCACTACGCCCGACTTGTCGTGGACGCTCACCAGCGCCCTCCGGATCCTCATGGAGCTCTAGGGTTCCACGTGCGTGATCCCGCCGTGGATCTTGACCTTGCGCTCGAGGATGAGGCGGCACGCCTTGGGAAGGAGCCGGTGCTCGACGTTCTTGATGCGGGTGTGCAGAGACTGTTCGGTGTCCCCGGCTTGAATCCGAACCGCCTCCTGCAACAAGATCGGACCGTGATCGACTTCATGGTCCACGAAGTGGATCGTGGTCCCCGTCACCTTCACTCCGGCATCGAGGGCGTCCCGGACCGCATGCGCGCCGGGGAAGGCGGGCAGGAGCGAGGGGTGCAGGTTGATCAGCCGTCCGGCGTAGGCATCGACGAAGGGCGGCGCCAGCACTCGCATGAATCCCGCAAGCACGACAACGTGCGGCCGGAAACCGCCGACACATTCGTTCAGCGCCTCATTCCATTCCTCACGTGACGAGTAGTTGGCGGGCTCGATCGTGAAGGCCGGGATTCCCCTCTTGGCGGCGACCTTCAACCCGAAGCAATCCCGGTCGGCGATCACCGCTGCGACGTCCGCGGCAAGGTCCCTTCGCGAGCACGCGACCGCGAGGGCCTCCATCGAGGAGCCCGTTCCAGAGATCAACACCACCAATCGCCCCGCCATGGCGCCCACTGTAGCGGCTATGAGGCCACACCGAGCGCCCCGGCGCGCCAAGTTACCGGCGCATCCGAGCGTTGAAGACGATCCGTGCGCCGAAGGCCCAGAGTCAGGGGGCGAGGGCGGTGGCGAGCTCGCCGATTGCCTTCGGGTAGCGGTACCCGAGCCCCCCGTGGGTCCCCTCGAACAGCTCCAGGGTGTGCTCGATCCCCGCTGAGGTGAGCTCCTTGGAGAACGCCTGTGCGCCGAGATCGAGGAAGTACTCGTCCGCCCGCCCTGCGTCCAGATAGATGCGCTTCATGCCGGCAAGCTCCTCGAGGTGCTTGGGCGCCATTCGCACCGGGTCCCACTCGAGCCATCTCTCCCACACGTCGTCCGCGAGGCGCCCCGTCTCTATATCGAAAGGAAGCACGACCTTGCCCGGGTTGGATTCGTCCGGTGAGTAGCACGCCGCCATCGCGTAGGTGTTGAGCGGAGTCCCATAGACGTCCCAGTCGAAATTCTCGGCGCGCCGAAGCCGCTCCCAGAAGACCTCGAAGGACCCGTCGAACTTGTCCCGGATGATACGGGCGGTGACGGGAAACTCGGTTTGATAGCATGCCTCGAAGAGAGCGTCGCCCGCATGCGACGCAAGTCCGCCGAAGACGTCGGCTCGAAGCATCGGGACAACCATCGCTCCGTAGCCTCCGCTCGACTTACCGGTCAGGCCCCGGTGATCCCGCAGAGGGATGGTTGCGTAACGCTCGTCGATGAACGACACCACTTCATCGCACAGATAGTCCATGTACCGGCCGGTGGCGGTCGAGTTGATGAACTGTGATCCGCCGTAGGACGTCCACGCGTCCACGAACACGACCACGGCATCCGGCGTGTCGCCCGCAACAAAGAGCTCATCGATGCGTTCGACCATGTTCGGTTCGAAGGGAGTGCGGTTCCACCACATATCGAGCTGGCCGGTCATCCCCTGGATGACGTAGATCGAGGGAAAGCGCCGCTCGCCGGACTCCGAGTAACCGGGGGGCAGATAAACGTAGATTGGCCGGCGCGCCGGATCCCCGAGCGGGTTACCGGCGAGCACCTCCGAGTCGATGGCGATCTGTTCGAGCCGCCCCTCCAGGGGCCGCTCCCATGGCCACCCGAGAGCCGCCTTATTCCCATGCGCCATGCGAGGATTGTAGGAGCTTTCAGGCCCGGTGTCCGGAGCTCGGGTGAACCCGGCGTTCCCTGCCTAGGTTGCGGTGGAGTGGAAAAGCTCGCGCACCCGGGGCAGGACCTCATCCACCTCGTCGGCGGCGGACAGGTGCGTATGGCCGGCAAGTGAAAGCCAGACGGCGCCGGGGATCTCTCCGGCGGCTCTCTTGGCATTGTCGTGCATCTCATCTTCCGCTCCGGCATAGATGAGGCAGGGGATGCGCCACTTCCGAAGGTCCCCGGATATCGGCCCTTCGGCGAGAGACGATCGCCATGCCGCATCCAGGGCGACGGGGTCATTGGCGAGCATCCAATTCCGTGTCCCTTCAGAGAAGCGCTCGCCGAGGGCCGACTCGACGTCTTCCACGAAGCCCCGCATTCCATGCCGTTTCGCAAGGGTCAAGGCCGAGGTCAACATCGGCACAAAGGTCCAGTTCGACTCCCAGGTGTACGGCTGGTTTCCGCACAGCACCAGCGAAGACACCCGCTCCGGCGCATGCTCCCCGATCGCAAACCCGAGGCGAGCCCCCCAGGAGAACCCGATGAGGTGGGCTCGCTCGATGTCTAGAGCATCCAGTACTGCGACCGCGTCGGCGACGCGCGTCCTCAGAGCGTAGGCGCTGGCATCGTGTGGCTTGTCGCTGCGGCCGTGGCCGCGATGGTCGGCGTAGATCAGCCGGAACTCGTCGCCCAATGCCCTTGCAAGGCCCGATGCTCGTGACCACTCGAGCGGATCCATCAAACCGGCGTAGACGACCACGGGCGGACCGCTGCCTCCGGCGTCCTCGTAGTAGGTGCGAACGCCATCCATGGGGTTCGACGCGTACGGCACGGCGGCTCCTAATGAGGCCGTGGCTTGGGCGCCAGGCCTCCTTCTATACGGCCCCGAAGGTTCGCTTCCGCTCGATCGTCCCGAAGGTCACAGTAGCTCTCCTACTATCGCCGACACCTCGGTGGGGTTGGTCGCAACCCTGATTCCGGCCGCCTCGAGCGCCTCCTTCTTGGCGGCTGCCGTCCCCTGGGAGCCGGAGACAATCGCACCCGCGTGTCCCATGCGCTTGCCGGGCGGTGCCGTGAACCCCGCGATGTAGGCGACGACCGGAGTCCTCATGTTCTCTTTCACCCATGCGGCGGCTCGCTCTTCGGCGTCTCCACCGATCTCGCCCACAAGGACGACAAGCTTTGTGAGGTCGTCCTTCTCGAATCTTTCGAGGACATCGATGAAGTCGGAGCCGGGTATGGGGTCTCCGCCGACGCCAACGCAGGTCGACTGGCCGATGCCCTCCTGGGTCAGCTCGTAGACGATCTGGTAGGTGAGCGTCCCCGAGCGCGAGACGAGCCCCACCGGCCCTTCGGTGCAGACCTCGCCGGGGATGATGCCGACATTGGCCTTGCCGGGTGAGATCACGCCCGGGCAATTGGGCCCGATCAGGGCGGCAGCACGTTGTCCGCGCCGCAGATGGGTCACGGTGCGCGCCATGTCCATCGCCGGGATCCCCTCGGTGATCGCGATGATGACCTCGATGCCGGCGTCGTGCGATTCGAGAATCGCATCAGCAGCCACCGGAGGAGGCACAAAGACCATCGAGGTGTTCGCCCCGGTGGCCGTCGTCGCCTCGCGCACCGTGTCGAAGATGGGGACCCCTTCGACGTCCGAGCCGCCCTTCCCGGGAGTTACGCCTGCGACGAGATTTGTTCCGTACTTCTTGTTTCGGAGGCCATGGAACGAACCTTCCCTGCCGGTCAGTCCCTGCACCAGGAGACGGGTGTCGTTGCCTATGAGAATAGCCATCACTCACCACCCTTACCCGCAAGCTCTACTGCCTTCTCTGCGCCTTCGAGCATCGTGGCGGCGGTCACGAGCATTTCATGAGGCGCGTCGGCGAGCATCTTGCGGCCCTGCTCGGCGTTGGTCCCATCCAGCCGAACCACGATGGGGACTTTGATCTCGAGTCGTCCCAGCGCGTCGATGATGCCCTCGGCGACAAGGTCGCCCCGCGTGATGCCTCCGAAGATGTTTATCAGCACGCTGTTGACTTCGCTGTTGGAAGTGATGACCTCGAGCGCAGAGGAGAGGACATCGGCGCCGGCTCCGCCCCCCACGTCCAGGAAGTTGGCCGGGTCGCCCCCGGCGGCCTTTACCACATCGAGGGTGGACATGACCAACCCGGCGCCGTTGCCGATGATGCCGACATCGCCGTCGAGCTTGATGAAAGTCAGCCCCTTCTCCTTTGCAAGGCGCTCCTGCTCGGGCACCTCGTGCACCGTCTTCAGCTCGTCGAAGATGGGGTGGCGGTAGCCGGCGGAATCGTCGACGGACACCTTGGCATCAAGCGCCATCACACGGCCTTCGCCGGTCAGCACGAGAGGATTCACCTCGACCAGCGACGCGTCCAACGACACAAACGCGTCGTACAGCTTTGGCAAAATCGCTATCGCTTCCTTTCGAGCATCGCGATCGATGTCGGCGCCAAAGACCAGCTCGCGGGCATGGAACTGAGATATACCGAGCAGCGGGTCGATGTGGACGCGGGTTATCTTCTCGGGGTCGTTGGCGGCGACTTCTTCGATGTCCACGCCGCCCTCCGCACTCATGATCCCCAGGAACTGACGCTCGGAACGGTCGACAAGGAACGAGCAGTAGTACTCGTCGGTGATGTCTCCCGCTCGCTCGACGAGAACTCGCTTGACCGTATGACCGCGAACGTCCATGCCCAGTATCTGATCGGTGACCTCGCCCGCTTCTTCGGGACTCCGCGCAACCTTTATCCCGCCCGCTTTTCCGCGGCCCCCGATGAGAACCTGCGCCTTGACGACGACCCTGCCCCCGAGCTTTCTCGCCGCAGCGACGGCCTCCTCCGGAGTGGACGCCACCCTCCCCTCCGGAACGGGAACCCCGTACTTCCTCAGCAACTCCTTGCCCTGATACTCGAATAGATCCACTAAACCTCCTGTGCCACGTGTTGACGCACCCACTCGACTATCGCTTTCGTGGGTGCGCCGGGGGTGAAGACTTCCTGAATCCCTGCCTGCTTGAGCTTGGGCACATCGGGCCCGGGGATGATGCCGCCTGCGAACACGATGATGTCGCCGCCCCCCTGTTCTTTGAGCAGCTCCACGACCTTTGGGAACAGGGTCATGTGCGCTCCGGAAAGACACGAGAGCCCCACTGCGTCTACGTCTTCCTGGATGGCGGCCGATGCAATCTGGGCGGGGGTTTGGTGAAGACCTGTGTAGACGACCTCCATACCCGCGTCTCTCAGCGCACGGGCGACGACCTTGATCCCGCGATCATGCCCATCGAGGCCCGGCTTGGCCACCAGTATGCGGGGCCGTCCCGAAGTCAAGACCGACTCCCTTCGCGAAATGTGCACTCCTTGCTACGGTAGTTCCGACCGGTCCTGCCAGTGGGCAGGAGCGGTTGTGAGACTAGCAGGTGGTCGCAGCCACTCCGAAGGGACCGCAGATGGCGCACAGCAGTGATGCGGGAAGGCCGCAGGGAGTGCCTCCTGCCGGCGCGCCCCAACGTAGGCGCCGTGCGTTGATCCGGGCCTCGACACTGGCAGTCATCGCAGCCGCGCTCGTCGGCTGGACCCTCTTCTCGGGCGCAGAGAGCCCGCCGCCGAAAGCTCCCGGCGCGCCCGATGTGGAGCGGCCGGCTGCGGCGTGCGGAGCCGAGCGGCCTCCGAAGGCGCGCCCGGGCCAGTACGAAGCCGCCGAGAAGGTGCTCGATCCCGGCGTCGACTATGGGGCAGAGATCGTCACCTCGTGCGGAACCATAGAGCTCGACCTACTCGACCAAGAAGCTCCCCAAGCCGTGAACAGCTTCGTGTTTCTGGCGCGCGAGGGCTTCTACGACGGGCTCATCTGGCACCGCGTGGAACGCAACCACATCATTCAGACTGGTGATCCCAACGGCGACGCGAGGCAGGAGCCCAACGGTCCCGGCTACTCGGTGTACGGGCCATACCCCAATGGCGCGAAGCGATACGTGTACGGTATCGCCGCACTGGCGAATCAACGCGAGTTCGACAACACCGGCAGTCAGTTCTTCATCGTCGTGCACAAGCCGACCACGCCTCTGAGCGGCGCCACCGAGCCGGCGGGCCTGCACGCGCAGTACACGATCTTCGCACGCGCCTCGGAAAGCTCGGCAAAGACTCTGGATGCGATCGCCGAGAAGAAAACTGCGGAGACGGGCGTCGCCGCAGAAGTCGTGAAGCCGGTAGTCCCCGTCTATGTCGAATCGGTCGACATCGTCGAAAGGTGATCTGAAGGACGGCCGCTCAGGTCACCTGCTTCAGCGGTGCGAGGCTCAGGTCGAGGCGCTTGTCACCTTGGGTCGAGAAGTGGACGGTTGCCTCCATACCCACTCCGGAGCGCGCTATCTCGATGATCACACCCCGCCCCCAGCGCGCATGCTCGACCTCCTGACCCACCCTGAAGCCAGACGTGTCGCGCTCGACTCCGCGGCGTCCTTCATTCTTGCGCGACACACTGACGAGCTCGTCCGGAATCTCGGCCAGAAAGCGCGACTGCGGATTGTAGGTCACCCCACCCCAGAGGCTGCGCGCCCATGCGTTCGTAAGGTAGAGACGCTGGCGGGCGCGTGTTATTCCCACATAGCAGAGGCGGCGCTCCTCCTCTAGTTGGTCCGGGTCGCCGAGCGAGCGCAGGTGAGGGAAGACGCCTTCCTCCATGCCGACGATGAACACCACCGGAAACTCGAGCCCCTTGGCGTTGTGCAGCGTCATGAGCGTGACGCCGGCTTCGGTCCCCTCGACCCAATCCGTGTCGGTAATGAGAGCTATCTGCTCCAGAAAGTCCGTAAGGCTTGGATCTTCGGCGCTTGCATCGTACTCACGCGCAACTCCGGCGAGCTCACGCAGATTCTCCTGACGCGACAGTGACTCGAATGACCGCTCCGACGCGAGATCGTGCATGTAGCCCGTCGCGTTCCACGCCAACTCGACCACGTCGGCAACCGGCTTGCCGGCTTCGGACGCCGAGCGGATGGCCTCGAAAATGCGGGCGACCTCGAGCATCCCGCCGAGTGCCCGCTTGGAGACGCCGGGGGCCTCTTCGGCCCTCGCAAAAGCCGCACCGAGCTCGACTCCGTTCTCGCGGGCGAACAGGGCGAGGCGGCCAAGGGACGCGTCGCCGATGCCCCGGCGCGGCGCCTGTGCGGCGCGCCCTGCGCTCACGCCGTCAGAGGGATTGACCGCCGCCCGCAGCCAGGCAAGCAGGTCCTTTACCTCCTTGCGCTCATAGAATCGAACCCCTCCGACGACCCTGTACGGAAGCTGGGCTTTCGAGAAGATCTCCTCCAGCACGCGGGACTGGGCGTTGGTGCGGTAGAAGACCGCCATGTCGGCGAGCGGTTGCCCGCCGTCGCGCAGCCTTTGTATCTCCCCCGTGAGCCAGATGGACTCATCGTGTTCGTTCTCGGCGTGATAGCGGGTGATCAGGTCGCCACCGGCGGACGCCGTCCATAACGACTTGGGTTTGCGCATGACGTTGTTCTCGATGACGGCGTTGGCCGCGTTGAGAATCGTGCTGGTCGAGCGATAGTTCTGCTCGAGAGTGATTACGCGCGCAGCCGGCCAGTCCCGCTCGAAGTCGAGCAGGTTCTTGATGGTGGCGCCGCGAAATGCGTAGATGCCCTGGTCGGCGTCCCCTACGACGAAAATGTTCCCCCACTTCCCCGCCAGGAGGGTGGCAAGCCGCGCCTGAGCGAAATTGGTGTCCTGGAACTCATCGACCAGAACGTGCTTGAAGCTCTCCTGGTAGCGCTGCAAAGCGTCCGGGTAACGATCGAAGACCTCGATCGATCGCATTATCAGATCGTCGAAGTCCATGGCGGAGTTCTCGATCAACCGGCGTTGATAGGCAACGTATACCTCAGCCACCGTGCGCTGCCAGGGATCGGCCGCAAAGTCCGAGTAGATGTCCGAGTCCACGAGCCGGTTCTTAGCGTCGGAGATGGTTGCGCCGACAGCGCGAGGGGGGATGCGTTTGGCGTCGATGCCGAGCTCTTTCATGCACATCTTTATCAGCCGGTCGGAATCACCAGAGTCGTAGATCGAGAAAGACGAGCGAAACCCCAGACGGGGCGCCTCGCGCCTGAGGATGCGGACACAGGCGGAGTGAAAGGTCGATATCCACATTCTGTTGGCTACGGGGCCGATGAGAGCGGCCACCCGGTGCTTCATCTCGTTCGCGGCCTTGTTAGTGAAGGTGATCGAGATGATCGAGAAGGGCGATGCCCCCTGGTTGATGAGATGCGCGATCCGGTAGGTCAGCACCCGGGTCTTGCCCGATCCTGCGCCCGCCACCACGAGCACCGGTCCGCCCTGCAGCTCCACTGCCTCCCGCTGTACGGGGTTCAGGTCATCGAGGAAGTCAGTTCCCATATGTCCGATTATCGGGCAGCCAGGCGCGCTCTCAGACCTGCGATTCCCCGCCGTTCGGCTTCGGTGAGCCCGAGCCACAGGTAGACGAGCCCATACGCGAGGGTACCCAGGAGGGTGACGGCGAGCAGATCGACAGCCCACCTGGAGCCGGTGACCTGGTGAACGCCGAGCATGACGGCGGCGGCAACCACCGTGGGGATGATCAGCTTGAGATAGTTGCGGTCGTATGGCTGAATCTCCACGAAGCGCCGGACGAGCGCGAGACGAGCCCATTTGGACACCGCGAAGGTGGCCGCGTTGGCAATCGCCGCGCCCTCCATGCCGTAGCGGGGGCAGAGCCAAAAGGCGATCCCGAGATTCATGATCAGCGACCCTGCATAGACGATCAGGTCCCAGCCGGTGCGGCCCACCATGATGAGGACGAAACCGACGCTTCCGGTGGCGATGTTCACGAACTGGCCGGCGAGCAGGATCAGCAATGCCGTCTGGCCCCCCGCGAATTCCGAACCGAACACCTTCAGAGCAGAACCCGGCGCTATCGACAGCACCAATAGCACTGGAATGGTGGCGGCGATCGTCCACCGGGTCAGCGTCTTGAAGAGCCCGTCGAGGCGCTTCCTTTCACCGCGGTTGTGAAGGTCGGCGACAAAGGGCGAGAACATGAGGCTGACCGAGGTGATGAACAGCACGATCATTTGTCCGCCCCGAAGAGCCGCCGAGTAGATCCCGACCTCCGACTCGGAGGCATAGCGCGTCAGCACGAACAGGTCGGTCCAGAACAGAAGCTGCGAGAACAACGCGGCAGGGGCGCGGGGGCCGGCAAAGCGCACCAGCCGGCCGAGCGCTCCCTGCACCATGGGAGTGACGGGCCAGGTGCGGCTCTCGCGCTTCCACGACCAGTACGCCGCCACCGACGCGACAGCCCACGACAGCGAGTAGGTGGCCGCCCCCATCCAGGTGGTGGGGGCGAAGCGGAACCCGATGATCATGAGCACCACCCAACCGAGTGGCTGCCCCGCCCAGAAGACGTAGAGCGTGTAGCGCATGATCTTCAGGCCCCGGGTCGCCGAGAGCCATACGTTCGCCAGAGCAAGAAACGGGAGGCCGAGGGCCGCAGATTCGACCGCCCAACGCCCGAGGGCGTCGCTTATCGAGAACAGGCTCCGCACGGCATCCGCAGCAGCGAAGCTCACGAAGGCAACCACCGTGCTGACCCCGACGGCTATCAGGGCGGCGCGCGCCACAGGTGTGCGGATGTTGTCCCAGCGACTCACGCCGATCTCGACCGCCACGTCTCGGAGCACCGCCATGTCCATCCCTGCCCGCGTGGCGAACGAGGTCACGAACGCAGCTTGGGTGACGAGCGTGACGACACCGAAGCCCTTTGGACCTAGAACCCGCCCCATGAGCACGTTCGCCCCGAGAGTGGCGATGGCCGCGATGACGATCCCGACGATGTTCTGAGACGTGCCCGACAGGATGCTGAGATAGTCCGAAGAGCCTTCGTTGCCGGTCTTGCTGCCTATCTCCACTGGTCCGGGCGAAGTGCTAACGGTGCGCTCACTCCCATTCGATGGTCCCGGGCGGTTTGGAGGTCACGTCGTACACGACCCGGTTGACCTCCGGCACCGTGCCCACGACGCGGCTCGAGATGCGCTCGAGCACCTCGAAGGGCAACCGGACCCAGTCGGCGGTCATTGCATCCTCGCTCGAGACGGCTCGAACCACGATCGGATAGCCGTAGGTGCGCTCATCCCCCTGGATGCCGACCGAATGGATCGCCGGCAGCACCGCAAACGCCTGCCAGACCGCTCGTCCCAGTCCGGCCTTGTTGATCTCGTCCACCACGATCGTGTCGGCGGCGCGCAGGATGTCCAATCTCTCGGCGGTCACTTCGCCGATGATGCGTACGGCGAGGCCCGGTCCCGGAAAAGGCTGCCGCCAGACGATCTCCTCGGGGAGGCCGAGCTCTACGCCGACACGGCGAACCTCGTCCTTGAACAGGTTCCTGAGCGGCTCGACAAGTGTGAAGGCCATGTCGTCGGGCAGACCACCGACGTTGTGATGGCTCTTGATGCGTGCCGCATCGCGGCTTCCGGACTCTATGACGTCGGGATACAAGGTGCCCTGAACCAACCAGCGGGCATCCTCGAGCTCGGCGCGCGCAGTCTCCTCGAAGACTCGGATGAATGTCTCGCCGATACGCTTCCGTTTCGTCTCTGGGTCCACGACACCGCGCAGGGCCTCGAGAAACCGGTCGGCCGCTTTGATGTGGATCAGGTCGACCTCGAGGTGGCGGCGGAAAGTGTCCTCGACCTGTTCGGCCTCATTCGCCCGCAGCAGGCCGTGATCGACGAACACACATGTGAGCTGATCGCCCACGGCTCGATGGACGAGAGCGGCTGCAACGGAAGAGTCCACGCCACCCGACAGGGCGCACACGACACGATCGGATCCGACGACTCGGCCAATGCTCGCCGTTGCGGACTCGATGATCGACGTCATCGTCCAGCTCGGGATCAGGTCGCACCCCTGGTACAAGAAGTTCTTCAGCACCTCGGTTCCCCATGGTGAGTGAACCACCTCGGGATGGAACTGCACGCCGTAGAGCCCGCGCCCCGGGGCTTCGAAGCCGGCAACAGGAGAGGCTTGCGTCGTGGCCGTCAGACGAAAGCCATCGGGGGCCCGGACGACCGCATCGTTGTGACTCATCCACACGCTCTGCTCCGCCGGCTGGTCGGAGAACAGGACCGACCCGGGGGCAAGCACGGCGAGGTCGGCCCTGCCGAACTCGGCCGAACCGGTGCGGGCAACCTCACCTCCGAGCGTCCGCGCCATTAGCTGCTGCCCGTAGCAGATGCCCAGAACGGGGACTCCGAGGTCGAACATCTTCGGGTCGACGTCCGGCGCGCCGGGCGAGTAGACCGACTTCGGTCCCCCCGACAACACGATGCCCGCCGGCCTCCGGCGAGCGATCTCGTCGACCGGGGTGTCGTGAGGGATTATCTCTGAATAGACACGGCACTCTCGTACGCGCCGGGCAATGAGCTGGGCGTACTGGGCGCCGAAATCAACTACCAGAACGGTCGGGGAATCCAGCACGGTTCACCATACCGCGAGAGGCTCGGCTCAGCGTGGTTTGGACTTGCCCGCAGCCTCCAGACGCGCCTCCACCACCTCGCTCAGCTCGTCGCCATCCGAGGACACCCCCACGTCGGTGAGCCCCGCCTTCCGCACCAACTTTTTCACCTTCGGGGTGGTGTCGTCGGAAACCTCGAGCAGTAGCCAGCCGCCGGGCCTGAGCCACTCGCGAGCTTCATTCACAGCCTTGCGCATGAGATGAAGCCCATCGCCCGGCGCCCCGTCACTGAGAGTGTGGACGGGTTCGAACTCCTTCACCTCGCTGGGCAGATCTTCGATCTCATCCACGGGGACGTACGGCACGTGCCCCGTGATGACGTCGACCGATCCCCGCAGGCGCGCCGGCAGCCCGTCGTACATGTCACCCTTCTTGAGCGTCACGTTGCTAATCCCGAGATGTTTGGCGTTGCGACGGCCTTGAGCAAGTCCCTCCTCCAAGATGTCCGTCCCCCAGACCTCGGCGTCGGGGAACTCATCTCCGAGAGCCAGGGCTATGGGACCGGCGCCGGTGCATACGTCAACAACGATGGGACTCTGGCGCTTGCGCAGACGGCGGGCGGCCCGGTCGACGGTCAGCTCGGATGAGGGCCGTGGAACGAATGCGCCGGGGCGGACTTCGAGGTCGAGCCCGTAGAACTCGATGTGACCCGTGATGAAGGGAAGTGGCTCACCGCCGGCCCGGCGTGCCACCATCGAAAGGTATCGCTCCCTGATGCGGGCCGCAGGCTCGTAGAGGTCGTCCAGCTCGTCGGGTTCTAGCTTCAGACAAAGGGCGAGCAGCTCTTCGGCTTCCTGGCGATGATCGTGATCCTCGAACACGTGGGTCGAGTCGTTCATCACGCGCTCACCGAGATCGACCAACGATGCAACGTTCTTTGCCTGCCTCATAGGGAGGCAAATCTACCGCACTAGCTCCCCATGCCCACGCCTTGAGCGCGCTGAAGGGCCTTGCCCTCGGTCGCAAGTGACGGGGCGATCATCACTTCGGCCTTTTGAAACTCCTTGATGTT
>JACDDL010000291.1 GCA_013817045.1 Actinomycetota bacterium
GCATCATCGGCGGAGGCGCCGCTCTCGTTCTCGGTTGGACGACCACAGATCAGACCCTGCTGTTCGTCTCCATAGGGGCAGAGGTCCTTGCTGCGGTTCTGATGTCACTCGCCTACCACCGCAGCCGAAACCCCTAGAGGTCAGATACGGCCGTCGGAGACCCTCCGGCGCCGACGTGGCCGGCCGCAGTGGGTATCGGGGACCTCGGGTCGGGATGTGCGGGACGGGGGATTACGAGTCGGCCTCAAAGGCGCCTTTCCTTCGCCTGGAGGAGCGTCTCCAGGAAGGCCTCCGGCGGAAGGTTCTCGGGCGCGCCGGCGACCTTGGGCCGGAGCTGTGCGACAAGCCCCTCGGCGAGCTCGAAGCGCGTCGTCGCGTTCAGGTCCCCACGCCGCACCATGAAGCGCCGCACGGTCGCAACCTCCCGGGGGGTGACCGCACCCACGTCCCATCCCGAGCCCCCGGGAGCCCCTGCCGGAGGGGCGCGCCCTTCCGCCTCCGGGCCGGCGCCACGGAGGTCGTCTCGAGGCCCGGCGACCAGGCGTCCGGCCCGGCCGGGCCTTCGCTCCCGGACCACTACCGTGCCGGCGGCGAGGTCCCCCAGGCGCTGATCCCGAGGGCTCGCGATAATGGCCACGATCCCTATGGCGTAGCCTGCCGGCAGCCAGTCCGCCAGGCGCACGACGTTGCGGATCGCGCTGGCCACGAACCCCACGGGACGCCCTTCCATCCGGATTACCCTCAACCCGGTGAAGCGCTTGCCCGGTGTGCGCCCCGACATGAGGGTCTCGAAGAACAAGGGATAGACGAAGATGACGCCGAACACCGCCACTGCGAACACCGCCACCCCCACCGTCTCGTTGGCCAGGGTCAACACCCCCAGTGCAAGCACGAGGGCCCCTTGAATGGCAACGTCGATGAGCCCGGCGGCCATGCGTGAACCGGCGCCCGCGAGATCGAGATCGAGGTCGACGCCTTCGGGTGTAGTGATGGAGATGCGATCCTCGAAGTCCACTAATGCTCCTGCGCGGAAGTAACGCCGCCATCGTCGATGCAGGGTCGTTCTGGGGCGACGGGACTTACGCAAAGGTGCACTAGATGAAACTAGACCGGTTCCTGACCCAGCGACAGCCGTCGTGGGCCGAGCTCACCTCCCTGGTGGCGTCCGCCGCCGGCCGCCCCGAACGTCTCGGCCCCGACGGGGTGCGCCGCCTCGGCGAGCTCTATCGGGAGGCCGCAGCCGATCTCGCCTACATACGGCGGGCGTGGCCCTCGGGACCGGAGTCCGCCGCCCTGCAGGACCTCGTCGCGCAGGCGAGGGCCCTGGTCTACAACAGCGAGAGCGACCGGGACGGCTCACCACTGGGCTTCTTCGCGCACGACTACTGGCGTCTCCTTGCCACCCGGCCGGCGTTTCTGCTCGTCGCCTGGGCTCTGCTGCTGACGCCCGCTCTGCTCACGGCGGTGTGGGCGCTGGACGATCCCGGTGCGGCCGGAGGGCTGGTTCCCGCGGCCTACCGTTCGGTCACCGAGCCCCGGACGCCCGGCGCCTCCCTCGGCCTGAGCGCGGGCGAAGGGGCTGCCCTCTCGAGCACGATCTTCATCAACAACATCAGGGTCTCGCTCGTGGCCTTCGCCGGGGGGATCGCGGCCGGGCTCGGCACGGCTTTCGTGCTGATCACCAACGGAGTGTTGCTGGGTACGGTGACGGGCCTCGCCTTCGGCGCAGGGAACGGTTCGGTCCTGGTCGAGCTGATAACCCCTCACGGGGTGCTCGAGCTCTCCTGCATTGCCGTGTGCGCGGCCGCCGGCCTTCGTCTCGGATGGGCCCCGGTGCGCCCGGGGCGCCGTCGGCGGGTCGACGCGCTCGTGGCGGAGGCGCGCCCCGCGGTGCTCATGCTTCTGGGCACGCTGCCTTGGCTGGTGGTCGCCGGAATCGTCGAGGGCTTCATCACCCCGGCAGGGCTGGGGCTCGTGCCGGCCGTGGCCGTCGGGCTGTCCCTGGGCGCCCTCTTCTGGGGGCTCGCGTGGTGGCGGGGCCTCCCTGGTCGGAGCCGGGCCCGCGAGGACGGCCGGTGACACCACGCACGGGATCAGAGGCGCGCCTTCGCCTTCGCCCGCAGGTAGGCCGCGACGCTGGCCGCGCCGAGGGCCCCGGGCGGAGCCTCGACCACTTCGGCTCCTGTTGAGCGCAACAGGGCCGACACCTGTCGCCGATCCTCGATGGCTGCGACCGCAGCGGACGCCCGATAGACATCGAGCGGCGAGGCCGGCGGGTGCGCCGCTCGGTCGGTCAGCCCCTTGTCGGTCGCAAATGCGACGACCACCGCGTGCTTGCGGGCCAGCGGTCCCAGGGCGTCCACGAGAGGCCGTGCGGCCACCGGTTCGATCACATCGGTGAAGACGATCACCAGAGCGCGTTTGGCCTCCCCCAGACTTCGGAAGGCGAGCTCGTAGTCGCTGTCGACCGAGGCCGGCTCGAGATCGAAGAGCGCCTGCACCACCGCGTCCCCTCCGCTGCGGCGCGGCCGCAGGGCCCGAAGGACGGCCGCATCGAAGGCGAGCGCCCCGCAACGGTCGCCCGCCTCGTCCGCCACCAGCGCAACCGCGGCAACCGCGTCGATCGCAGCGTCGAGGCGGGTGTGCATGGCCGAGATGTCCCCGGACGGCGCAGCCATCAAGCGGCCGCAGTCGACCACACAGACGATGTCCCGGTCCGACTCGATCCTGTACCGGTTGCTCATCGGGCGGCCAAGGCGCGCGGTTGCGCTCCAGTTGACGCTCCGGATGTCGTCGTCGGGAAGGTAGTCGCGGATGGACTCGAAATCGGTTCCGAGGCCGAGGGGCCCGCGCGCTATGCGCCCTTGTTGGGCAAAGCGGCCTCGGCGCACCGCGATGGCGAGGCGGCGGGCGGCGTGGAGGTCGGGGAAGACGAGCACCTCGGCCTCCTCGCCGACGCGGTGGTACCAGGAGCCGAGCCGAAGCGGCCCGTCTCGCCGGATGGCCATCCGGGGAAGGGTGTGGCGGCCCCGGCGACGGGCGACGATGGTGCCCTCGAGCAAATCGAAGCCTTCGGAGGGAGTCAACGCCATGTCGGCGGGCACGGGCTGGCGCAGCCGGCTCCGGCCGGGCCCCCGGGGACGTTGCCCGCACGTGAAGCTCGCGGCAACGCCGCGCGACAGCGCCACCGGGCGGTCGAGGGCCAGAACCGGGGGGTGGCGCACGCTCCAAGCG
>JACDDL010000292.1 GCA_013817045.1 Actinomycetota bacterium
TGCTGGGTTGCCGTCTGGATGTCCTGCTCGTCGCACATGCGCTCCGCCAACCCGCGCCGTTCGAGCAGGTAGTAGAGGCCCCTCTTGCGATTGACGTCGTGATACGACAGATCCACCAGGGCGATGCGCGGATGAGCAAGCGAAAGACCATGACGCTCCCGGTACTTCTCGACCAGATCACGTTTGGCGATCCAGTCGACCTGGCTCCGGAGGGTCATTTGATCGCCGGCCAGCCCCTCCAGCGCGTGCTCCCACATCGCCGCCACTTCCTTGAGGACATGATCGTCGCGCTGCTCGACCCAACGCAGGGCCTTGTCCAGGTACTCCCGTTGCATGTCGAGAGCCGACACCTCACGACCGTTGGCCAATCGCACCTTCCTGCGGCAAGATGTGTCGTGGGAGATCTCGCGGATGGCTCTGATCGGATTCTCCAACGTCATGTCTCTGATCTGGACGCCCTCCTCGACCATGCGCAACAGCAGCGCGGTGCTTCCGATCTTCAGATAAGAGGCCCATTCGTTCATGTTCGAATCACCCACGATCACATGAAGACGCCGGTACTTCTCTGCGTCTGCGTGTGGTTCATCGCGTGTGTTGATTATCGGCCGAGACCGCGTCGTCGCGGAGGAAACGCCCTCCCAGATGTGTTCGGCCCGCTGTGAGATACAGAACATGGCCCCTCGTGCTGTTTGAAGCACCTTGCCTCCGCCGGCAAAGATCTGCCTGCTCACGAGGAAGGGGATCATGACCTCCGCAAGCCTGCCAAATTCCCCGTAGCGGGAGACCAGATAGTTCTCATGGCTGCCGTAGGAGTTGCCTGCGCTGTCGGTGTTGTTCTTGAACAGGAAGATGTCGCCGGAGATGCCCTCCTCCCGCAAGCGCGCCTCGGCGGCCTTCAGCAAACTCTCCAGAATGCGTTCACCCGCCTTGTCGTGCACCACGAGGTCGTAGATCGAATCGCATTCGGGCGTCGCGTACTCCGGGTGGGAGCCGACATCGAGATAGAGCCGCGCTCCGTTCTCGAGGAAGACATTGGACGAGCGCCCCCACGACACGACTCGGCGAAAGAGATAGCGCGCCACCTCGTCGGGCGAGAGTCGTCGCTGCCCCCTGAACGTGCAGGTGACACCGTACTCGTTCTCTGTCCCGAAGATGCGGTGCTCCACGTGCGGAGGCCCCCTTTAGGCCAGAATGGCTTCGATCTGGGCGACGCTCAGGCGGCGGAATTTGCGCCGGCCTCGGGTTCGGTCGAGGATTGCAACCTCGAGGTTCGCCGGCGGCATGGACCGGTTCTCCACCGTTTGCAGGATCTCCTCACCGAGCCGAAATGCATCTTTGAGGTCCGGAGGGCCATCCGGATAGCGTTCCTCGAGAGCGCTCCCCAACTGGTCGGATTGGCCGCCCATGGCGACCCATCCCTGCCGGTCGGTGACCGAGCCATCGTAGAGAATGTGAAACAGCTCGTTTTCATTTGTGGTGTCCCCTACGGACGCCACCAGGATCTCGCATTCGTACGGCTTCACCTCGGAAGTGAAGATGTTGCCGAGGCTCTGAGAGTAGGCATTCGCAAGGGACTTGGCCGTGACGTCCTCGCGGGAATACGAATAGCCCTTGAGGTCCACAAGCCGTATGCCACCGATGCGAAGCTGCTCGAACTCGTTGAATTTTCCGACGCCCGCGAAAGCGATGCGATCGTAGATCTCGGAGATCTTGTAGAGGGTGGCCGAGGGGTTCTCGGCGATGAAGAAGATCCCGTCGACGTACTCGAGCGCGAGGATTGACTTCCCGCGTGCTATGCCTTTGCGGGCATAGTCTGCCTTGTCCTTCATGAGCTGTTCGGGCGGGACGTAATAGGGCATCGGCACGGCTCAGCTCCCCCGTCGCGGTCGTCTTACGTCAACCGTGTGCTCGTGGGGAAGCAACATCTGCTCGCGTCGCTCGGAGATCAACTCGTTGAACAATGCCCGGATGTCGTCTTCCGGTATCTCGAGAGTCCCATCCACCGTTATCGACACGACCGTGGGGAAAATATCACGCACCAGGTCCGGCCCGCCGGTCCCAACGTCCTCGTCGGCGGCGTCAAACAGCGCTTCAATAGCGATCTTCACCACCTCGTCGCGCGTCAGACCGTGGTTGTAGCGTTTCTTGAGCGAAGAGCGCGCGTCCTTTCCACCCGAGCCCGTAGCGTGGTAGTCGTCCTCTTCGTACCGCCCCCCGGTGACGTCGTACTTGAAGATGCGCCCGACGTTCCGGGCCTCGTCGAAGCCTGCGAACAGGGGTACCACAACCAATCCTTGCAACGCCGCGGGCAGATTGGCGCGGATCATCTGCGAGAGCTTGTTCGCTTTGCCCTCGAGGGTAAGGCGCTCGCCTTCGACCTTCTCGTAATGCTCGAGCTCGGTCTGGAGCAGGCGGACCATCTCGACTGCGGGACCGGCTGCTCCTGCTATGGCGACCGCCGACATGTCGTCGGCAGCAAATACCTTCTCGATCGAACGATGTGAGATCTGGAAGCCCTCGGTCGCGCGCCTGTCGCCCGCCACGATCACACCGTCCAGGTATCGAATGGCAAGCACGGTCGTGCCCTCGGGCACGTGCAGCGGCTTATCGATGCCGTTACCGGGGGGCGGGGACACCGCAGCTTGCTTCAGGAGATCGGAGAAGGACGCGCCGGACCCGAAGATCGGAGCGCGCAGAAGGTCGTCTGCCATCGACTCCCCCATCCCTTACTGCCCGCCCTTCTGGACGTAGGAGCGAACGAATTCCTCGGCGTTCTCCTCCAGAACCTCGTCGATCTCGTCAAGAAGGCCGTCCACCTCTTTGGTGCGCGACTCGGTCGCCGGCGCTTCCGACGCCTCGGCGTCCGCCCGCTTGGGCCGCGGCTTGCGCGTTTGCTCTCCTGCCATCGTCACCTCACTCCATGATTGCGGTGAGCCAATCCTACCCCGGGGGTGCAGCGGAAACGTGATTGCCGGTGCCGTCAGGCGCCCAGGTTGTCGACCAGAGCGGCCACGTCCGGGCTCGAGTCGAACAGACCCTGTACGTGACGGCGCGTGCCTCTGGTGGGCTCGAGGGTAGGCACTTTCCGCAGGGGGGTGTCGCCGGTGTCGAAGATAAGCGCGTCCCACGAGGCTGCGACGATCCTCGGTGAAAAGCGCCGCAGGCACTCTCCCCGAAAGTAAGCTCGAGTGTCCTCGGGAGGATGGTCG
>JACDDL010000293.1 GCA_013817045.1 Actinomycetota bacterium
CCACCCACACAAGCGCGCTCCCAAGAAAGATGCCGAGGCCTACCCGCACCGCCGGCGTCAGGAGGACCTGAAGCCACCCTCTATCCCAGGAGAACTTGAACAGGAACACCACGCCCATGAGGAAAAGCGCGATGCCGACCTTGTTCATCCACCACTCCCACCGCCGCAGGTTCGCCAGCTCAAAAGGCAACTCCAGGCCCCGCCACGCGCCCTCCGAAGACCGATTCGTCCCCGTCTCCCACAAGTCTTCCGGCAACGTCCTCTCCGGCGCGTCCGGCTCCGGGACGGCCACCGTATATCCTCGGGGGGCGACCGCGGCCCCAGGGGCCGGCTCGACCCGGTCCGGGACCGTTTTCTCCATGGACAGCGCCAGGCTCAGCCGAAGACACTCCAACTCCCATTCGTGACCCTCGACGTCGGCCTCCAGGCGCCGCACACGCTCTTCCAGGTTCTGCCCACCCTCACGCATCATCGTCCGTCCTCCCTTCGGGGCACATCCTTCGCCATGTCGGCCTCCTGGTCCGCGCCGCGAAGCGCTTCTTCCAACAGGTCCGGCAACCCCCGCAGCTCCCTCAGTGCCGCGATTGGGTCTCTCTCCACCGACGCCGAAGCGGCGGCGAACCGCCGCCAGAACTCCCGCGCCGACGCGAGATTCTCGTATGAGGCCACGCCGTTTGCGCGCTCCCTCTCGGCGAGCCGGATCGCACCAGGGCACAGGGCCGAAACCCTCGTCTCGGCCACCCTCCGCAAATGCGCGTGCTCCACGGAGTCCGGAAATTCCTCCGCCTCCGCATACTCATCGCGCAACACAATGACCCAGAGCGCACATACCACGACCCCGATCCCCGCCACCAATAAGACCACCACCGCAACACCCTCCACATCCGCCCCTATCTACTTACAGTGTATATTTACGATGTAAGCTAACAGAACTCGAGGGGGCGCGCCAGGGTCGAAAGGTCGTTCTTAACAAGGCTTAATCCGGCGGAGTGTAGTGGTTCGCGGCGCGGGGAATAGAGACACGCCCCAGATCGCTACATTGTCGATCACCCGGCGGGGCGTGTCTCTTTCGTATCCCTTCTCGACGAGAGGAATTTGGCCTCTGCAACAGCCGAAATTCAGTCGCTCTAGGTGGCTAGCGTGAGCGCACCCGCCCCGACCAGCGCCCCCGCCCACAAGAGGTCCACGTTGAACCAGGTGCGCTTCAGGATCATCAGGCCGAGCCTCTCGTAGACCACGACCGCCACCGCCGCCATCACCGCGAACATCGCCAGGGTATGCACCGCAACCGCCGTGAGGTCAGTATGCACCGCCGGGCTGGCAAGAAAAAGGTGCACGCCGTGACCCCAGTGTTCGTGCGCCTGGTGTTCCATCTCCTGCATCGTCCCGGAGAGCTTGAGCAGCACGGGGACGAGCATGAGGCCGGCGCCGTGCGCGCTGGCCATGACGAACGACCACGCCGTCAGGTCCCTGAAGCCGACCCGCATCCCGACCCAGCGCGGGTGCTTGCGCCGGACGAGTTTGTACAGCCCGAAGAGGATGAGCGCCCCCGCTCCGAGGTACTTGAGCACGCCCAGCGGGACCACGACCTGCGCGGCCAGTACCGCCGTAACCACGAGGACGACGGCGGCGGCGTGTCCCAGGGCGATGGGCCAGAAGGCCCTGACAACGGCCTCTCGGCGCCCTTCCTGCAAGCCGAGGGCCACCGCGAAGAGCCAGCCCATCGCGGGGTTCAGGCCGTGGTAGGCGCCCAGGAGGATCAGGGCCAGCCAGGGCCAGTTCTCGTGCGCCATGCCGCTCATGAGGCGTAGCAGAACGAGTCGGAGGACGAGTCGCCACCCTGCAGCCGAATCTGGTGCGGTCTTTCGCCTTCAGCGAACTCGATTAAGAAGTCGGCGTCGACGGTGAGGCCGCCGCCGGGATCGACGTCCAGCTTGGCGATCCAACCGTCGATGCCCTCGGGGTAGAACTGCTCGTCCCAAGCAGCGTAGAGCGAGTTGCTGAAATACACCCTGCGTCCGTCGCGGCTTAGCTCCACCATCTGCGGTCCGCCGTTTAGGGGTTGGCCGGTCTTGGGGTGCGCCGTCTTGCGCACGATCCCACCCAGGTGAACAGAGCCTGTGTGCCTCGGGTTGAACGGGTCGGAGACGTCGTACTGGCGCATCTCCCCTGTGCCCCAGCAGGAGACGTAAAGGAACTTGTCGTCGAGCGAGAGAACGATGTCGCTGACCAGGGGCGGCACCGCGGCGAAGTCCTTCAGCGCGGGCGGCAGCTGGTCCGGATCGGCCGGCTCCGCGGGGATGTCGATCACCTTCTGGATGCCCCAACGGCCGTTCTCGCGATGCCACAGCCATATCGACGAAGAGAGATCTTGGAGGTTTACTACCGTGTTGACGAAGCCGTAGGCTTTGTTCGGGTTATGGGCGGGGCGTAGCTCCAGGACTATCTGGTAGTTCTCTCCCAGATCCAGGGCCTGCAGGTGGCGCCGCTTGCGCAGATCCCACAGGTGCAACCTATGGCCGTATTCGCTTGCCATGAGTTTCGCGGGGTCGAGGCCGCCTTCGACCATATTGGGCGTTCCCCACTCGCTGGTGATCATGGTGTCGTGGCCGAGGTGCCACCAGAAGTCATAGGACAGGTACTGCGATCCCCGGTCGACCTCCCAGGGTCCCAGGGGGTCGAAGCTCTCGTGGTCCATGACGAAGACGCCGCCAGGGCCATCGCCGTCGGGGCTGCCCAATGTACTCACATAGAGGCCCTCCGGACCGCAGTGGACGGTGTGGGGACGGCTGTAGCCCGTGCGGTCGTGCAGCTCCTCGGGCTCGATCACCTTGACGATGCGCGGCTCTCTCGGGTCGGGCTTGGTGTCGATGATGTGGATGCGCGAAGAGCGGATGCCGGGTACGACCAGGTACCGCCGCTCGATGTGCGGGTGCGGAGCATAGGGGCACAGCGCCGAACTGCAGGCGTTCCAGCCGAAGTGATGCAGCTCGTCCCCGGTGTTGGGCAGGTCCACACGACCGGCGATCTGGCCGTAGGTCTCCGAGCCCGGATCTACGTCGAAGACGGCAAGCGCGTCCGGGCGTCCGTCACCGTCGCCGTTCAAGGCCGCGTTGGGGTTCAGGAGCGCCACGTAGGCGAGCTTCTCCGGCGGCGCCTGCATAGCCATCTTGGGCGAGGGGCAGAAACTGGGGTCCGGTCTCCAG
>JACDDL010000090.1 GCA_013817045.1 Actinomycetota bacterium
CGCCAATCGGCTGGTCGGGATCCTTCACGGATGTCTTCGTCACGGCCAAACCTACGGCGAATCGATTGCCTGGCCTTCCCTCATCGAGAAGGCGGCTTGACAGCTTGGGGGCGTGGGATATCTAACCTGGGGATGATGTCCCCAGGGGGAATGGCAATCAGAAGACTTCCAGGATCCTTTCAGCCGCGGTCCTTGCTGCGTTAGGGCTCACTTCACGGTAGGAGACTTCGCGGCCAATCTCGTCGGCGATCGCGGCCGCGATCACTTCCGAGGTACAAGAGTCGAAGTCCATGCAGCGCCCCGCGCCGTAGCGATTCAGCCGATGCCGGACATGGAAGTTCTGCTCGAAGTGATGGCGCAGCGGGAAGTAAAGGAACGGCCGCTGGTTCGCCGTCAACTCCATCGACGTCGTCAGTCCACCCTGAACGACGGCAAGATCGCTTGCCGCCAGGTGCCGGTAGAGGTTGTGGACGTAAGCACGCACCTCGAGGCCCTCCGCCTTCGGCAGCGATTCCGGATCGAGGCGAGGGCCGGTAACCACTATCATCCGCAGCTCGGGCACCTTGGCCTTGGCTGCATCGACCGATGCGATCACCTTCCTCAGCAGGTGCCCGCCGACCCCCGATCCGCCGACGGTCACGATGCAAACCTTCTCGTCCGACCGATAGCCGAGCTCGTCTCGCAGGCGATCGCGATCGCCCAATTCGGAGGGATCGAAGCCCGTGATGTAGTCCCCTGTGAAGTCGTAGTGCTCCTCGACCCACTGTCGTATGAGCGGCAGATCCGGACCGAACGCATCGGGAACGATGTCGTCGGGTGCACCTACGAAGAGAGCGCGATCCCGGACGCTAGGGAACCGAGCGATGTGCTCGATCATCTCGGCGTTATAGTCCGCGGTGAGGTAGCGCTCGTGGTCTCCCCCATCGGCCATGGGAAGCCAGCCGACGAAGTCCGTGAGCCAGACGTAGGGAGCTCGCTTCTGTTCTGGGTTCTCATGCAGGTAGTAATCGACCTCCCACGCTTCGTCTCCGATCCACAGGTCGTAGCTCTGGTCATTGACGACGTCGTGGAACAGCATGAAATTCGCGATCAGGATCTCGTCCATGCACCGCCACGCCTGGAAACAGTGCAGATCGTGCTCGGCCGACTCACTCTCGATGTGACTGGACTCGTTCGCGAGGTAACGACTCGCCGGATGGATGGTCTCGCCCTCTTTCTCGAGGACCCGCGTCACGGGATCCTGCGCGAGCCATTCAACCTCCAGGCCGGGAACGAGCTCCTTGAGCTGTTTCGAGATCGCGACGTCGCGCTGCGCGTGACCCAATCCGATCGGAGAGCACACGAACAAAGCTCGTTTGGTGCGGCTCTTGGCTCGCGTCCACGTGCGGGCAGTGGAACGTGAGGGTCGGGCGAAATCCCGGATCAGGAGATTCACCTTGACCGGGTCGCGGACGTGCGGCGCGTGTCCAGAGCCTTCCATGGTCACCAGGGTTCCGCCGGTCGCTTCGGCGACCGCACGTCCTCGTCCGGGAGCGGAGATGTGATCGTCGTCCCCATGGATGACGAGCACTGGACACTCGACTCGCGAGGCAAACCCGAGCGCTTCTTCGTAGGTGAAGTCCGGTGCCTTCTCCCCGGTGATCAGTGTCTCGCCCGTGGTCTCCAGACCCCAGCCGACGCAATCCTCGATCTGCTTCGTGGAATGGGCCTCGGTGAACACCTGCGAGAAGAAGAACTCGAGGAATCTCCGGTAATCCCTGAGCCAGAAGTGGGCGTTGTACTTGTTCCAACCATCATCAGATTCGAGTTCCTGCCAGAACTGGGCCATCGCCGCGGCGCGCTCCGGGGTTGGCGGCACGAGTGCGACAGAGGGGCCGATGAACACAGCCGCCTCAACGCGTTCGGGATAGTCAGCGGCAAGGATCAGTCCGCGCCTCACTCCCATCGAAAAGCCCACGATCGTCGCCTTATCGGTGTCGGTCTCGTCCATGACGGCGATCGCGTCGGCGGCGAACTCTTCCTCGGCGTAGGCGAGCGGGTCGTCGGGGCGGTCCGACCTGCCGTTGCCACGACCATCGAAGGTGAGCACCCGGAAGTGCCGGGCGAAGTACGCGATCTGCGCCTTCCACTGACGCGAGTGGATGATCGACCACGTCGGCAGGAAGAGGATGGTCTGGTCGCCTTCCCCGTAGATCTCGTAGAACAATTTGACGCCGTCTCGCTCGACGTACCCATCGCTGTCGGGGTAACGCGCTCTCATGATCTCTTCTCCCTATCGAGTACCTTGAGCATTCGCTCGACCATCAGCAACAGCGATCCATGGCCCTCGGTAATCCCACAATTGCGCTCCAGGATGATCCCTTGGTTGAAGGTCGCCACGAGCGAGACGAGCGCGTCCACCGGGAAACGTTTCGCGTCAACCCCATACTCGTCGGCCGCGTCCGTGAACGCGTCCGTCAGGACTGTGCGCCATTCGCGTGTTACTCGTGCGACGCGATCTCTCAAGCCCTTGTGGTTCCACGACATCGCTTGTAGCTCGAGCCACACTTTTTGATATCCAGAGGCGAAATCTGCCTCCAGATAGCGCATCGCCGTTCGCCACTTCTTGAGGAACGGCTCGTCGGTCGCGTACAGGGCGCGTTGCCTGTCGATCAGCCGTGCCGTGAACCGTTCGAGGACCTGGACAAACAACTCGTCCATCGAGCCGAAGTAGTAATGAACGAGGCCGTGATTGAGACCCGCCGCGGCTGCGACGCTCCGCGTGGTGATCGACGCGTAACCGACCTCGACGAGCAACCGCTCGGCGGCATCGAGGAGTCTCGTCTCCGCATCCGCACGCATCGGCGGCTGCGACATCTCGTTCGCCCGGGCGCTCAATCCCCTACCCTCGCTTCGATCACGGTCGCCGCCTCGGCCGAGCCTCCACTGTGGTCTTCGTATTCACCGATCCCCCCGTCTCCAATTCTTAGTCATTTGACTAATACACCCGTCTAAACGAGGCTGTCAAGGCTTCGAGGTCACTTCTCTTGTCTACCGAACCCCGACGATCGAGGCGCGGTGGATCGCTGACCCTGAGTATCGAAGACCGGCGTCGCCGCCGCTCGATAGCAGTCGGCGGTTATGCGAGCACTGCGATCCTCACGAGTCTGATCGGGGTGGCGACCGCCGTGTGGCCAGGTCGGAGCGCTGCGGGCTGCCGGATGGGCTTCGCGAGGACTAAGGACGCCCGCACGGAACGCCCTGCTCGCCGACGCGGTTCCGATGTCGGTCTATGGACGCGCCTATGGGTTCCAACGAGCGATGGACAACCTCGGTGCCATCGCAGGGCCATTGCTCGCGATCGCGCTCGTCTCTGTTCTTTCGGTCCGGACCGCCATCCTCCTGTCGGTGGTCCCGGGACTGCTTGCCGTCGTCGCCATGGCATACGCCGTCGCTCACATCCCTCGGAGCGAGAAGCGTCACCCGCAACTGAAGCTCCAATTCCGTGTCGCATTCTCGGGCATCAAGCCTCTGTTCCTATCGATCGGCGCCTTCGAGGTTGGAAATGTCGCTGCGACGCTTCTTATCCTGCGCGCGACGGAGCTACTCGACCAACGATGGCCGACCACCACGGCCACGACAACAGCTCTAGTGCTCTACGTTGGCTACAACATTGCAGCGACCACTGCGAGTTTCATCGGTGGACGGTGGCTCGACGCTCGGAGCGCCGGCTCCGTTCTGCGTGGCGGTTTCCTGTGTTTCGCGATCGCCTACGGACTGTTCGCCGCGGTGGGGCCAGAGGTAGTTGCATTGGCGGGAGCTTTTGCTCTAGCCGGCATAGGGATCGGCTTCGTCGAAACGGCCGAGGACGCGGCGGTCGCGTAAGCAGCACGTGCGGAAGTCAGGGGATCATCATTCGGGTTGCTGGCCGCCATGCAGAGCTTCGGGAATCTGCTGGCAAGCAGCATTGCTGGCGCGCTGTGGACACTCGTTTCTCCTACCTGGGCATTTGCCTATCTTGTTGCCTGGATGATCGGTGCGCTCTTGTTCTCGTTGCGTCGATCTTCCGACATGACTTGATGTTTTGGGACCCGACGCTTTTCGGGGGTAAACCGAACGCTCTACCACTGAGTGAACCGCCCTGGTCATTCGGGGCGGTTCCTTGTTGTAAGTGAGGAACATAGGAAACGGGCTACCAGGGCAAATCCGCGTTTGTGCAGTTCAGCCGCTTGATTTGGCACAACGCAATATCGCCGTCGATTGCCGTGAATTGTCGTCGCCCGCGGTCCTGTCGCGGTCCCAGCCCCGACGCGACGCAATTGGTTGCCGAGCGCGCGGACTTAGGCTATCCCGACTTGCGGGCGCGGATCGAGTAGCCGGTAGTGCCAAATTGGCGAGCTTTTTCTTCGCCGCTTGCTCCCGCGAACGTGTCGACCTCGCCCGCGAGCTCGACGTTGATGAGACCTGCGCCCCGGATCACTGTCTCCCATCCTGCACACGGCAGGGCACCCGCAATTCAGCCGGTCCAGAGGTCGATGTCCTTGAGGGCGCCCGCCGGCACGGGTTTTTCAACGCAAATGTCGGCGATCGTCATGCCTCCACCCGGCTTGAGGACTCGCTCGATCTCCCGGTAGACACCGAGCTTGTCGGGACAGAGATTGATGACGCCGTTCGAAATCACGACATCGGCCCAGCCGGATTCGATCGGTAGATCCTCGATGAAGCCCTGGCGAAACTCGAGGTTGATCAAGCCTTCGCCGCGACCCAGATCCTCGGCGCGCTCAATCATCTCGGCCGTCATGTCGATCCCGATCACCTGACCGCCTGGCCCCACCGCTCGTGCTGCGATGAAGGAGTCCATCCCTGCGCCCGATCCGAGGTCCACTACCCGTTCGCCCGCTTGTGGCAATCCCCAAAAGAAAGGGTTCGCCACTCCAGCAAAAGCCTCGCATGCAGCATCTGACAATTGATCGAGCGCGTCTGATGGATAGCCCATCCGCAAGGCATGGTTACGGCCCGTGTGGAAGTGAAAATCCGCTGAAGGGTCCTCGACCACCTCTCGGTACTTGTGCTGAACCTCTCGGCGCAACGCATCGACGTCGACTAGGTCGACGACGTCCGCGCCGAGGGTTCGCTCGGTCATGAGCTTGCGTACTCCTGGGCCGTCTTGCTCTCAAACTCGAAAGCTACGAACGATTCGTCTCCTTGTACCCAAGCGTCATGGCCCGGCTCGATGACATAGACGTCGCCGGGTCCGAGATCCGCCTCGCTGCCGTCGTTGTGAACAACATGGAGCGTGCCGGACTGGACCGTGCCGACATGGCGTACCTGGCAGGAGTCGGTGCCCACGACGGGCTTGATGCACTCGGACCATTTCCATCCCGATTCAAACTGCATCCGGGCTGCAGAGACGCCCCCGAGGTTAACGACGGCGATAGTCGTCTTGTCCGGTGTCCGGGTCTCATCCGGAGAATCGAAACTCTTGTTCTCGATCCCTGTCATTGTTCCTCCTTGCTCGATTGCCAACTGCAACAACTCTGCTGGGTGCTTATCTCGACGGTGGTTGGAACGGCTCGACGTAGTGCGTCGGGCCGACGTTGGCTCTCTTTATCTCATCGAAGTCGTCAGGGAGCGGTGGCGTGTTGGAGAGCTGGTAATCGATGAATCGTTCTTGGTCCAGCTGAAGCGCGGGGTTGGTGCGGCGCTCCCGGCCGATCGTAGAGATCGTCTTGCCGTCCATGCCACGCCCGCAAGTGGAACCCGCGTAGTGACCTGGATAGACCTCGACGTCGTCCCTCAGGCAGAGAAGGTTGTGGAGGGATTCGTATAACTCCTTGGCGCGCGAGCGAAGCTCCGCATCCTCGATTTCAATCAGCGACAGGTCGACCCTCCCGACATCGCCGACGAAGAGGGTGTCACCCGTGAGTACGTACCAGTCGTCGAAGAACAAGCTGACGTGCTCTGGGGTGTGGCCCGGTGTGTGGATCACACGCGCGCTGCGGTTCCCCACTTCTAGGACATCGCCGTCGTTCAGTGGGGTGAAGTCGAAGTCGACTTCGGCGCCGGCGCCCAGATACAAAGGAGCGTTCGCAGTGGCCGCGAGTTTGCGAGCACCCGACTCGTGATCGGCGTGGACGTGGGTGTCGATGACGTGGCTGATAACCATCGCGTTGTCCTCGACCTCATCGATGTAGCGCTGGGATTCGCCCTGAGGGTCTATGACCGCGCACAGACCGAGGCTCGGGCACCCCACGATGTAGGAGGCACAGGAGCGGTCGTCGTGTAACACCTGGCGGAAGTACATGGCTCTCTCCTAGATGAACAGCTGCACGTCGGATTCGCCGGCGAAGTCGAGGAACGCAGGTGCGCCAGCGAACTCGACCCCATCAATCAGATCTTCCTTCGAAACCCCCATGACGTTTAGCGTCGTGTTACAGGCATACATCCGGATGCCCAACTCGTTCGCTATCTCGAGCAGCTCGGGGATCGATGCGAGGTTGGCCTTTTCCATCCAGCTCTTCATCATCTTGGTCGCGGCCGACTTCATCCCAGGAAGCGCACCCACCAGCGTCGGGATATGGACCGGCACCCTCTTCATGGGAGGAGGCATCGCAGGGTTGCCGACTGGGCTCACTGACAGTTTCGGCATCCGGTCCCTGTGCACGATGTCGAGGCCGTAGAACGTGAAAAAGATCGCTACTTCCCAACCCATGCTCGCTGCAGTGGTCGCCATCACGAGCGGCGGATAGGCCTGATCGAGCGTTCCCTTAGAGACGATCAGGGCGAGACGCTTGGGTTGGGGAAACTCTTCGGGAGTCCCTTGCACATCGGGGACCGCGGCGATGTCTGCCTTCATCGCTTGCGCCTGACCGTGTATTTGAAGGTCGTCTCGTCGGCCGAGTTGGCGACGAGCTCGTGGCCGGTGTTCTTGCACCAAGCGGCCATGTTCTCTTTCGAGCCGGGATCGTCAGTCCACACTTCGACCAATTCGCCGATCTCGACCTTGCGGATCGCTTGCCCGAGACGGATCGTCGGCATCGGGCAGACGAGACCTCGAGCGTCGACCTGAGTAGCGACTTGCGTGTCCATCCCACCCTCCTTGTTGGTCTGTCGCCATTCTCTTCAGGTCCGTCCTTGCTTGTCAAGTACTTTCTTGAATACTATAGGAACATGGACATCGCCGAGGCCCCCGTTCGTCCCTCCTCCATCTCGCTGGGGATCCGGGCGAACCTCGCCCAGTTCGCCCTCCTCGTAGGGGTCAACGGCCTCGTCGGAGCGCTCGTGGGCCAGGAACGCTCCCTCGTTCCGCTGCTGGGCGAACGCGTCTTCGCGGTCGGCTCGAGCACTGCTCTCATGCTGTTCATCGTGAGCTTCGGGCTCGCCAAGGCGACTGCCAATCTCGCCGCCGGCTACCTAGCGGATCGCATCGGACGCAAGAAGGTGCTGCTGCTGGGATGGGCCTTCGGGGTTCCGGTTCCGATCGCTCTGATGCTCGCGCCCGGGTGGAGCTGGATCATCGCGGCGAACGTGCTTCTCGGGATCAACCAGGGCCTCGCATGGTCATCGACGGTCGTGATGAAGATCGACCTCGCGGGACCGCGCCAGCGAGGACTGGCCATGGGTCTCAACGAGTTCTCCGGCTACCTCGCCGTGGCCATATCCGCAGCGGCATCGGGGTGGCTCGCGTCACGCTACGGGCTGCGACCGGAACCTTTGTTCCTCGGCCTCGCGATAGCGGGCCTCGGATTGGGACTCTCGGCGTTCTTCGTAAAAGAGACGTCGTCGCACATGGATCTCGAGAACGGATCTACCGCCGGCAAGAGCTTCGCCGAGGTCGCGGCACTCGGCAGCTACAGACATAGGGGCCTCGCCGCGGTGTCTCGTACCGGTCTCGTAAATAACGCCAACGACGCGCTCGCGTGGGGCCTCCTTCCCGTCTTGATGCTTGCTCAAGGCCTAGGCACGTTGCAGATTGGCACGATCGCAGCTATCTATCCGGCGGTGTGGGGCGTCGCGCAGTTGGCTACCGGTGCGTGGAGCGACCGGGTCGGGAGACGATTGCCGGTCGCGACCGGGATGTGGACCCAGGCCGCGGCGTTGCTGTGGTTCTGGTCGGCCGATGGGTTCTCACAGATGGTCGGTGCCACGGTCCTGCTCGGGCTTGGGACCGCTCTCACCTACCCCGCGCTCCTAGCGGCCGTCGGGGATCTGGCGGCACCATCGTGGCGCGCCGCCGCGGTCGGGGTCTACCGCACCTGGCGCGACGGTGGCTACGTCGTCGGCGCCATCGCCGCCGGGGTCCTTGCCGATCTCTTCAGTCCGGGCACGGCCCTGGTGGTTGTGGCGGGCGCAACTGCTCTGTCGGGTCTGGACGCCTGGACCAATCTCGATTCTTCAAGTGATGACTTGAATACTCTAGGATGAGGGTCATGGCAGACAGAGCCTCCAAGGAAGCGCTGTTCGACGAGTTCGCCCGCGTAGCCAAAGCCCTGGCCAGCGGGAGACGGGCCGAGGTCGTCGACCTCCTGGCCAACGGCGAACGCAGCGTCGAGAGCATCGCCACCGAGATTGAGATGTCGATAGCGAACGCGAGCCAGCACCTCCAGATCCTGCGCCGAGCCGGCCTTGTCTCACCCCGCCGGCAGGGAACCTCGATCTTCTATCGCCTCGCCTCGCCTGACGTCGTCGCGTTGTGGCGCTCGTTGCAGAGCGTTGCGAGCGAACGAGTGGCAGAGGTCGATCGCCTCGCGCGCGCATACACGGGCGAGCTGAACGGGATAGAGCTGTTGACCAAGGAAGAGCTCTCCAAGCGACTGCGTCGCAAGGACGACCTACTGGTCTTGGACGTGCGGCCGGCAGAGGAGTACGCGGCAGGCCACGTTCCCGGCGCGGTTTCGATCCCGGTCGCCGAGTTGAAGAGGCGGCTCAAGGAGCTCCCCAAGAGCAAGGAGATCGTGGCTTACTGCCGGGGCGCCTTCTGCGCCTTCGCCCCGGAAGCCGCGCGTTACCTGGACAAGAAAGGGTTTCGGACCAGCGTCTTGGATGCGGGCCTGCCCGACTGGGAGGCAGCGGGTCTGCCCGTAGAGGCCTAGCTCAACTCGGTAGCTCATGGCCTTAAGCGGGTTCGTTGATTGCTATCCGCTTCCTGAGGCGCTGGTTTCCTGCAAGCGACCGATCATGCACCGGCACCCCAGGCCATCCCCGTTGGATTTGTTGGATTTCCATCTCGCGTTGCTCCAGATCGCGCGCAAAACTTCATTCGCATGTCGGATTTTTGTTGGATTTCGCGTCTGCTTGAACACATGTTCGCATCCGGAAAGATGATGAAAACAACCGTTGACCTGCTCGTTCGCGTCGTGGGCGGTGACGGGTTCGAACCGCCGACCCCTGCGTTGTAAGTGTGGTCGCACATATGTTCGGTGTATCGGTTCGAATCCCAGTCTCACCTGAACCCGCGCGACCGAGGCCGGGGGCCGAGCCGGACTCGACAATCGTAGGCCCGCCGGGTCACCCCGGCGGCCGCGGCCAGCAGCTTCGGCTCGGGCAGCGCGTCCACGTCATCCATGCAGACCATCATCCCGACTCGCCCGCGTTCGCCGACGCAGGCGCCGACCACATACCTTTCACAAGCTCAATCATCGATCAGCTGCGGCCCACTCAAGATCCACAAATGGGCCAAATCAAGCTGGAACGCGACCTCACGCTGCCCAAGTGGGGCGACGTCAGGCCGGAACAATGGGGCCACTTGAGGCAGAGGTACTGAGCAGAGGTCCCAAGTCAAGAGTCAGTATGAGCGGCGGAACTTGGGGCCCGCGCAAGCGCCTCGTGAAGGGCCGGGTTCGCCACCCTGCTCGGCAACACGCCCGCCGCGGCAAGGGCCGATTCGTCGCCCATCGAGTGACGATGCAGGTGGGCGCTCATGACGTACTCACGCATGTTCGTGCGCGCCGCGTTGGACTCGAGACTCTGCTCCCGTCGCCAGCACCACCCAACATCGTCACCGGCTGGGCGCCGCTTTCCGGAGACAGCGGTGCGACCACAGCGCGAGTCACGATCCACGTGGCAATGAGGAAGATGCTTCCTACAGCGCCGGCGCGATACACACTCGGGCCGGGGCGGAACAAGAGAAACCACCCGAGGAGAAGTTGGAACGCCGACGCGGCGAGGAAAAGGCGCCGTACACGATGCGCTCTTGGAAATGTTCAGGACCCAGCACGAGATGAATAACTGCCGCTAACCACGCCAGCGGCCCCGCCACCGCCGGCATCCAGTTGGCGCGCGGTCTCCGCAAGGTGACGATGAGCTCGGATCCAGACACCGTCACGATGGCTAGCGCCGCTCCTCACGACAGCCCGGACAGGACTCCACCTTCTTGGATACCGACAGCCCGCGCCACAGCGCGAACCCAAAGGCGGCCTCCAGCACGACGAATAGCGCCCCTTGGCTGCGCGCGATCACACCGCCAAACGCGCCGGTCCCGAGGACCGCTAGCACGATCGGCAGGTGGCACGGGCACAGCAGGAACGCAGCGACAAGCCACGGCCAGCTCCGCTTGTCGGGATGCATGTGGGCCTGCTGTGAGAAGGGAGGAGGCTCTGTTTTCGTGACGACGTCGACGTACTCGGTCTTCACCGCGCCGCCACCTTCTCCGTCGGCTCGGCGCCGAGGTCCTGGGTGTCGGGCTCCGGAGAGACTGGCCCGTCCGGCTCGGCGACGCCCCCGCTCCACTTCCACAACCCGACCGTGGAGGCGACCACGACGATGGCTCCGGCCGCGACGATCAGCCAGCGGCCGGATCCGGAAGCCGCGAGGCGCTGAACGGTGCTGGTGAAACGCTGGACGATCGAGACGACCGGATCCTCGGACAGGGTCCCGACCGGAGCGAACTGCACCTTGGACCA
>JACDDL010000006.1 GCA_013817045.1 Actinomycetota bacterium
GAAGGTGTCCTCGATGAGCTCGCCGTTCTTGGTGACGGTATCGCGTACGACGCGGGCGGTGATGCCGTTGGCGATCTTCTTCGTCTTCTCAGTGACGATGACGACGACCTTGAGCTTCTTGCCTTCCCCGTCGATCTCACGGTAGGTCCAGCGTGTGCCGGGTACCAGCGGCCAGTAAGGGTTGACGATCTCAGTGGTGAAGTCGGCGGGGTTGAGATCGACGGGGTCATCACCCTTGGGAAGCTCCGACAACCCGGTTGAGTCCACCGACGGCGACGAGTCGTCCGATGCATTCGATCTCCCTTTGTCGGATGAGGGAGAGGCATCGGCGGAGGACGGCTGGCCACTGTCGGTGCAGGCGAACAGTCCTATTGTGAGCGTGAGCCCCAAGATCCCGGCCAGCACCTTACGAAAGAAGGAAGGCATCTCTCAGTCGCCTCCTGGGCCGTCGGAGTCGTCCGGACCGTCCTCGTCCGGTTCAGCTCCTATCACGCTATAGTTCCCGTCCAGATTCACTTCGACGACGCTGCCGTCGTCCTTGCGGATCTCGACGCCGTAGGCTGCTCCGTCGTCACCGATCTCGGTCTCAACGACGGTTCCGCCCCCAACGTGATCGAGGGCGGCAGAGGTTGCCTGGTCGAGGGTCTTGCCCTCGAGCGGCTTGTCACCATCGCCTGCGGATGCCAGGACCACTCCGGTGCCCGCCCCGAGAAGAGCGAGGGTTGCAGCTACCGCAACGATCAACCTGCGCTTCGACATGTGCGTTCCCTTTCAGGTCAGAGGAACAAATCTCACGCGGAATGTTACCCACAGGTCCTGAAACTCCGCTGAACGCGTATGGATCGCGACTAGCCAACAGCGCCGAAAAAGCCCGCTGCAATGACCAGGTGGAAGATGCTGTGCCCAGCACCCACGTCGATGTCGAAGGAAGCACCCACGGCAACGCCAACGACGAAGGTGACAACGGTGGTGATCAGAAGCGCCAGCAGGTGGCGTCCTGGTTCGGTCTGTATGCGTGTTCACCATTGACCTCCCGCGACCGGCTTCCCCGACCGACTAGATGTGCGATTGAGCGGCCTTTCGGCCATCCTGAATTGCCGATCAGCCTGGCTCAAGTCTCCGGCGTGTGCCTGAGCCTCGACAGATAGAGCAGCATGGTCCCCCCTTGTCGTCGACCCGCGAGCAGCCGTTAGGGGTTGAAGTAAGACCTAGTTGTGCCTCGTGGCAGGTTCCCCTACTCACTTAGGTCATCGAGGTGGGAAAACAGCTCGGAGTTGTTCGAATAGTGACCTCCTAGGAGCACCGCTTTGTGAGGGACGACTCAGGAGCTCGAGCGGAGCTCCGCAGGCTGGGAGCGTGAGTCAGCCGCCAAGGCGCTGGGGCGTCGATCGATGCCTGGTAATGATGCGCTAACCGGCGCTGCTCCCGTCCCGGCCTCTTCAGGCAAGACCGACCGGTGGAGACTGAACCGCGGCGGAAACCGCTAGCTCTCAACAGCCATAGACATTGCCCTGGTTGCGTCCCGGCTGGCACCAGAGAAGCAAGGGCTGCCACCATCGGCATGCTTCGTGGCCGGTCGGCAAATACGATGAGACTGTGACACTCATCCCGCCCGATGAGACTGTAAAACGCATCCCGCCCACCGTCCTCAGCCTTGCACCTGCCGTCGTGCTTGGCGTGTGCGCGGGACTGATCATGCGGGAACTAGCGGCTCTGGCCGACCCGAACCGCACCGGGCAATACTGGATTCTCGAGGTCGTGAACTGGGCGGCACTGTGGTGCGCAGTCGGCTTCGTCTCGGGATTTCTCGCCAAGGCCCGGCTCATGGCGGTGCTTGGCGGTCTCGTGGCAGAAACGCTCATGGTGTTGGGGTTCTACCTACCCCTCGGCCATGTCCAGAGATTTCATGTGCTCTGGCTGGAGGCAGCGATCGTTTCCGGCCCGGTCATGGGCTGGCTTGGTTCACTCGCGCGGCAAGACCGTCTTCAACCGATTAGAGAACCGGACCCCGACGAGGTCGATGCAGCCTGCCGCTCCGCGCAGCGCCGCCTGCGGCTCGAGGTGAACCCGGTAGTGCTCTCGCGGAGAGAGTGGGAATCGGAAAGATCCGGGTTCGTTCGCCAAGCGAGAAGAGCCCCAAGGGTCTCGCTGACCAAGGAAGCCTCATGAGCCGCGCCACCGTCAGGTCCCTGGTGCGCCAAGGTCGCATCGAAGAGGTCGAGGCCGATGTTGAGGGCGCCACATCGAAGCTCGAGGAGGCCTGTCGCCATCTGGGTTCGGCGGAATCGATAGCTTCCACGGACCCGTCCGGGCCTACGCGCTGCTGTACGACGCCGCTCGAAAAGCTGTGGATGCCCACATGCTCGCCAAGGGACGCAGAGTCAGCAAATCTCGACTCGGAGCCCATCTACGCCATGATTGAGCTCGCTCGCGGGTCCTACGTTGAGCACATCAAGTGTCTCGACCGCATGCGACGGAACCGGAACCGGTCGGAGTATGGCATCTGGGACATCGGAGCTTCGACGGTCGAGCGGGACCTCGAGCACGCCCGAAAGATCGTCGAAGCAGTCGAGCGTGATCTCCGGGTTATCTGAGGGCCCGGAGCGTACCCAGGGGTGTCGAACGGCGGCGGGCCGAGGCAGGATCCGCCGCGACCGACGGCCAACGGCCGGGCCTCCTTATATCCGCTCGGATATACTGAGCTCATGAGCATTGCAGCAAAGATGATCAGGGAGTCACGTCAGGCGGCCGGGCTGACTCAGGGAGAGCTCGCACTTAGATCCCGCACATCTCAGTCCGCCGTCGCCGCATACGAATCCGGCGCCAAGGTTCCGACGTCCGAGACCCTCGACCGGCTCCTTCGCGCAACCGGGGTCAGCATCGGGACGCAACCACTACCAGGAAAGAATCGCAGCACGCTCGCCCTGGCAAAGCTGCTCCGCGATCACCGTGACGAGATTCTCGATATAGCCGCGGGCAACGGCGCTACCAACGTGCGCGTCTTCGGCTCGGTTGCGCGTAACGAGGAGCACCAAGGATCGGATGTGGATTTGCTGGTCGATATGGGACCTGGACGTTCCTTGCTCGACCTGGTCCGCCTTCGACGCGCCCTCACCAACCTACTGGGTGCAGAGGTCGATGTGGTGACCTCGGGTGGGTTGCTGAACCGAGACACAGCCATCCTCAAAGACGCGATCCCGATCTGAATGCCATCAAGAAAGAAAGGTCGCCCCGTCGATTCCATCGTCGCTGACATCAACGAGGCAGGCGAGGCGGCGGCGGAGCTGATCGTCCGTGGGAGGACAGCATGGAACGATGACATGTTGCTGAAACTGGCCGGTGAAGCGGTGATTGGGCGAATCGCCGACGCGGCGAATCGATTGCCCAGCGAGGTCAAGGTTTCCTTGCCCGGTGTGCCGTGGGAAGACATCCGTGACATTCGGATACTCGTTGATCACGTCTACCACCGAATCGATTACGAGGCCTTATGGCAAACGCTTCGCGATGACGTTCCGGATCTTCTCGATCAACTGGAACCGTGGCGCGCCTAGAGGGAGGCGCCATGGATGTAAGGACAAGGACGCGAGGCGTCTGGGAAAGTCGGCTACTCTGCCGGCTATGGCCGAGACCCGAATCGAACGGATTGCGGCCCACGACGGGGGCAGCTTCGACGGGTATCTGTGGCTCCCCTCCGAACCGAACGGGGCCGGCATCGTGCTGTTCCAGGAAATCTTCGGGATAGCCTCCTATGTCCGCGATGTGGCCGAACGCACGGCAAGCTTGGGATTTGCGGTGCTCGTACCGGATCTCTACTGGCGTATAGAGCCCGGGGTGGCCCTCCCCAGCGGAGCGGACAATGTGGCAGATGCGATGTCTTACGCGGGCCGCTTCGATTGGGAGGACGGGCTGAAGGACTGTGTCGCCGCCTTGGAGCATCTTAGGGCCCTGCCTCAGGTGACCTGCCCCGCCGGCGTACTCGGCTTCTGCTTCGGCGGCACGCTGGCGTACCTGCTTGCAGCAGCCTCCACGCCCGACTTCGGGGTTGCCTACTATGGATCCGGAGTGCCCGACTCGCTCGACCGTCTCGACGACATCACCTGCCCGTTGCTGATGCACTTCGGAGGCAGCGATCAGTACATAGCCCGTGACAAAGTCGCTGAGGTGGAAAGGGCGGTGGCCGGCCGCCGCAACATCGAGCTGCATGTGCACGAGGAAGCCGGTCACGCGTTCGACAACCACGAAGCAGACAACTTCCATAATCCGCAGGCGGCGGAGGACTCCTGGAGCATCTCAACCGACTTCCTGTTGAACCAAGCCTCACGGGCGACGCTGAAAGAGTAGGCGGCAATGCACCCGCGCACCTTCGGAATCATCCTCGCTGGGGGAGAGGGCAAGCGCCTCATGCCGCTTACGGCCGACCGGGCCAAGCCGGCGGTTCCTTTCGCAGGCATCTACCGTCTCATCGACTTCGCACTCACCAACCTGGTCAACGGGGGCTTGTTCAAGATCGCCGTCCTGACCCAATACAAGAGCCACAGCCTCGACCGGCACGTGGCGACGGCGTGGCGGCTGTCACCGCTGCTCGGCAACTACGTCACCCCGGTGCCGGCTCAGATGCGCAGGGGCCCTCGGTGGTACGCAGGCTCGGCCGACGCCATCTACCAGAGCCTCAATCTCATATCCGATGAGCGCCCCGACCACTGCGTGGTGTTCGGCGCCGATCACATCTACCGCATGGACCCTCGCCAGATGCTCGACTTCCACATCGAAATCGGAGCGGGCGTCACGGTCGCGGGCATCCGGGTGCCACGCTCGCAGGCGAGGGACTTCGGGGTCATCGAGACGGGGAGGGACGGGCGCCGCATCTCGGCGTTCCTGGAGAAACCCAGTGAAGCAAAGGGCCTTCCGGACGCCCCGGATCAGATATTTGCATCGATGGGCAACTACCTGTTCTCCACCGATGTGCTGGTCGATGCGGTGATCAAAGATGCAGCCGACGAGAGCTCGACGCACGACATGGGGGGCGACATCATTCCGCAGCTCGTCGAGCGGGGCGAGGCCGCCGTGTACGACTTTTCGACCAACAACGTTCCCGGCAGCACCGACCGCGACAAAGACTACTGGCGCGATGTCGGTTCGCTCGACACCTACTACGACGCACACATGAACCTCATCTCGCCCGAGCCCGAATTCAACCTTTTCAATTACCAGTGGCCCATCTTGACATGGCACGAGCCCCTCCCACCGGCCAAGTTCATGGACGAAGGGACCCGGCCGGGCCACGCCGTCAATTCGATGGTTTGTGCAGGCGCCATCATCTCCGGCGGACTCGTGCGCGACTCCATCGTCTCCCCCGGTGTGACCGTCGATTCCCAGGCCCTCGTGGAAAGTTCTGTGCTCATGCACGGGGTCGAGGTCGGGCAAGGAGCCGTTGTCCGCAATGCGATCGTGGACAAGAACGTGCGGATCCCTAAAGGAGCCCAGATCGGCGTGGACGCCGGTGCCGATTGCGAGCGTTTCACCGTTTCCCCCGGCGGAATCGTGGCAATCGGGAAAGGCAAACCGGTCACATAAGCCGGTAATCGCGGGGGAGGCGGCAAGTGACCACCGAAGGACCGGACATCGTTCTTGTCTCGAACAGGGGGCCGGTGTCGTTCAAAGAGAAGCCGTCGGGTGATTACGGGATCACGCGCGGCGCCGGTGGGCTTGCGGGGGCCCTGGACTGGGTGGCGCGCGACCTCGGGGACCGCGCCCTGTGGATCGCCGCGGCGAGCTCCGCAGTAGATCGCGCCGCATTGCACGCCGGAAAGACGGCCGATCTCCGCCCGCTGCTCGGATATCCAGTTCACCTTCTCGACATCGAACCCGGCATCTATGACCGTTACTACAACGACATCTCGAACCGGCTGTTGTGGTTCGCCAACCACTGCCTCTGGGACGAGCTCGGCGTCGATAGTGTCGGTGACGAGACGCTGAATGCGTGGAGTGACGCGTACGAACCGGTGAACGAGCGCTTCGCCGGCGCGGTTGCAGACGCTTCCAACAGTGACGCGCTCGTACTCTTTCAGGATTACCACCTGGCGACCGCCCCCGGACATCTGCGCCGGCTTGGGGAGGGGCGAACGATCCTTCACTTCACACACTCATCGTTCTGCGGGCCCGAGTGTCTCGACAAGCTCCCCGATCCGATGCCACGCAAGGTGATCGAAGGAATGCTGGGCGCCGACCTGCTAGGATTTCACGTCTCGCCCTGGGCCCTCGGATTTCTCAGATGCTGCGAGCTCATCGGAGCCCAAGTGGATCATGAAATGGGTGTGGTCGAACATGACGGGCGCCGATCATGGGTGCGTTCCTACCCCATCCCCATAGATCTCGAGGATTTGAAGGAGCGCGCCGGCAAGGAGCCTGCCCGGAGATGGGCAGAGCGATACAAGTCCTACGGCCGGCGACTTCTTCTTCGAGCGGACCGGGCCGAGCCGTCCAAGAACATCGTGCGCGGCTTCGTCGCATTTGGGAAGATGCTCGACAACAGGCCCGACCTTTCCGGAGACGTCCGCTTCATTGCGTGTCTTTATCCGACGCGCGAAGCGATGCGGGAGTACCGAAGCTACCTCGAGGAGATCCGGCGCGCCGTCCAGGAGGTCAACGACCGTCATCCCGGCTCGATCGAGCTTTCTCTCGAAGCCGACTTCGACCGGGTGTTGGGCGCATATCTCGTCTACGACACGCTGCTAGTGAACTCACTCATGGACGGGATGAATCTCGTCTCCAAGGAAGGTGCGGCGATCAACGAGACGGCCGGTGTGCTCGTCCTTGCCCGTGGGGCCGGCAGTCACGAGGAGCTCGGCCGGCACGCAGTCGAAATCGACGATCCCTGCGACACCGACGCGACGGCCGCAGCGCTCGAGCGCGCCTTTGACATGCAGCCAACCGAGCGCAGCCGGCGCGCCGAGAAGCTGCGGTCCATCGTCGGAAGCCGCCGGCCTCGCCGGTGGATCTCAGATCAGCTCGACGACCTTCAGGCCATCCGTGCGGGGCTGGAACCTAAGACGCCCGCATGAGCCGCCCTTCGGCGAGGTTTGAGTTGGGCGCCCGACGGGAACTCATAACCGTGGACGAATGCCGCATCACCCCCTACCGCGACGGCCCCTTGTTGGTCAGGGGCCCGTTCAAGCTGACCGATCAGGACGGTAACGAGATCGACGCCCGGCGGGAGACTATTGCGCTGTGTCGCTGCGGCCACTCGAAGATCCGTCCCTTCTGTGACGGCAGCCACACCACGACGAAGTTCAGGGCCGCCGGCGGCAGCGAGGGCCGGCGCCGAACCTGAGGCCGCCGAGGCGCGCGGCGTTGTGATCACCGTAGGGTGGATCCATGTCCCTGCCTGACCCTCGTGGCCCCCTGTCCCGCCACCTGCTCGAACACTTCGTTCAATCTCCGCACGAGTTCTCCTCGCCCTCGCCTGAAGGGGACCCGCTGGGAAGTGACGATTTCCACCTCGCCCTCTACCTCTGTTACGAGCTCCACTACCGGGGGCTTACCGGCGTTAGCGAAGCCTGGGAATGGAACCCCTCACAGATTGCCTTTCGACAATCTCTTGAAGTGCGCTTTGAAGACGCGCTGCGCTCACGCATTCCTGTCGAGTCCTCCAACGGCGACATTGCCACCCGGTTGCGCGCCGTGACCGAGACCGACTCCCACCCTTCGCTTGCCGACTACATGCGGTTCAAGTCCACGATCGAGCAGTTCAAAGAATTCGTCGTACATCGCTCCGCCTACCAATTGAAGGAGGCGGATCCCCATTCGTGGGTTATCCCGCGACTCTCGGGAAGGGCGAAGGCAGCGCTCGTCGAGATTCAGGCAGACGAGTACGGCTCTGGGTCCGCAGAGCGCATCCACGCCCGGCTCTTCGCAAACACAATGGACGCCCTCGAGCTGGATTCAGACTATGGAGCGTACGTGGATGTCATCCCGGGAGTGTCGCTTGCCACGGTCAACTTGATGTCCATGTTCGGGCTCAACCGGCGATTGCGCGGCGCCACCGTGGGACACCTCGCCGTCTTCGAGATGACCTCGTCGATCCCGAATAGGAAGTACGCGAGCGCACTACGGCGCTTGGGGGCCAACGGGGCGACCGATTTCTTCGACGAGCACGTAGAAGCTGACGCTGTACACGAGATGATTGCTCTCCACGATATGGCCGCTGCCCTCGCCGAAGACGAGCCTGCGCTGACCGGTGACATCTTGTTCGGAGCCCGGGCGCTGGTCGATCTCGACGCTGCCTTCGCTAGCCATCTGATGAGCTCGTGGGCTGCGGAGCAATCTTCGCTTTACACATCCGACGCGAGTGCGCCACTGAGCCTTTGAGCGACTTGCTCCCTCTGTCATACGTGCTGCCCCTCAAGTGGATCGGTGAGAGTGACCGTGCGGAGCTATCTCGCTACCTCGAGCGGCTCAAGAATCTTGTCGCCGAGGTGATCGTCGTCGACGGTTCCGAACCGGGTGACTTTGCAGTCAATGCAGCGACGTGGAGACCTTTCGTCCGGCACATGTCCCCCGACACCGGCCTCTCCTTCACCAACGGAAAAGTTCTCGGGGCCACCATTGGGATTTGGGCGGCGGGATACGAAAAGATAATCGTCGCCGACGACGACGTTCGTTACGATCGCAACGCCTTGTCTCGGCTCGTGAACTTGCTCGACCACGCCGATCTGGTGCGCCCTCAGAACCACTTCAGGCGCCCGATGCCGTGGCATGCTCACTGGGACACCGCGCGAACTCTTCTCAACAGAGCAGCCGGCGCCGACTACCCGGGCACCCTCGCATTGAGGAGGTCGTTGTTCTTGGCCATGGGCGGCTACGACGGAAACGTCCTGTTCGAAAACCTCGAGTTGATCCGAACCGTTGAGCGCAACGGGGGCCGGGTGGAGTCTCCTCTGGACCTGTACGTCGAAAGACTCGCACCCACGAGAGCACGGTTCTTCTCGCAGCGGGTTCGTCAGGCCTATGACGACTTTGCGCTGCCCTTCCGGATGGCAGTGTGGCTTGCGGTCGTGCCGGTCGTGCTGTGGGTGGCATGGAACCGGCGCTGGCGGAGTGCCACCTGGTTGGCCGGGGCCGCGGTCGCGTTCGCCGAAACGGGACGCAGAAGGGCCTCGGGGCGCGCCGTCTTTGCCGCGCACGCCTCCTTGCTGGCCCCGGTGTGGGTCCTCGAACGAGGTGTCTGCGCCTGGTTGGCCGTGCTCTGCCGCCTGCGCGGGGGCGTCACCTACGGGGACGCGAGGATCAAGAAGGCGGCCAACCCTCCATGAAGAGCTAGACGAGTGGCCAGGGGAGCGGAGCCTCTCCTTGCGGAGACGGGAACCGATCAATCGTCAACAGTGACTCGACGCGCGCCAGCGTTGCGGCCGATTCCCTGCGCGACAAGAGCTCCGCGAGCCGGCCGCCGAGCTCTCCATCGTCTGCCAGTTGGGCACCGAGGAGGACGAGCCGCTCCCTCAGAGGGCCGCCTATCGGCTCCTCACAGAAAGCCCATATGACCGTGCGGAGCTTGTCGGCCACGTTGAAGCAGAGGCCGTGGTCGACCACCCACATTCGAGCCTGAGCGTCCTCAAGGATGTGACCCCCCTTGCGGTCGGCGTTGTTGATGACCGCGTCGAACAGGGCGACGGAGGCAAAATCCTCGAGACGCTCTTGCACCAGAACGAAGTAGTGGCGTTCGGGGTCGTGCTCGACGAACAGCTGCAGCGAGCCCCGCCCCAGAGGCCCATCGGACCTCATGACCGTCGGAGGGACGAAGTCCCATCCGGCCGCTTCGCTCACCAGATAGGCGGCGACTTCGCGCGCCGCCAATGTTCCCGAGGGGAAGTCCCACAGCGGCCGTTCGCCGCGCGACGGTTTGTAGACTGCGAGCGCCTCGGCCCCCTGGCCGTTGACCTTTGCCAGAAATACGTAGTTGGACGAATAGGGCAGAAGGCCGAGGACCTCGATGTCCCCAGTGGCCAGGAGCTCGCAGGCGCGGGCGGTCGCGGGCATGGACGGTTCAGACGGTCAGGTGATGCCCGTTGGAGGCGGGGCACTCGTGTCCCGCCGGGTTCATGGCCAAGCCGCACAGGGGACAGGTCGCGCGTCCTTCGCCCACGATCGCGAGCGCGTGCAGGATGAAGGAGCGCACCTGATCGCGCCGCAAAAGGAACCGGACGCTGCTCTCGCTCGGCGGGGGCGGGTCTTCATCGGTAACCTGTGTCTCGGGCTCCTCGACGGGCTCCATCAGCACGACAACCCGATCCTCGTCCTCTTCGTAGGAAAGGCCCAAGGTCCCCACACGCCACTCGGGCTCGATCGGGGTGGACAGCGCGAGCGCGGGGTCGCGCGCCGGCATGGCGCTGTTCACCGGATCCGTTTCGTCCACCAGAATGAGCACATCCCGCAGGCGCTCGCCGAGTGCAACTACCTGCTGTTTCTCGACGAGGTAAGTGAGGGTCCCCCACTCGCCCCGGGATTGCATGAAGAACGTTCGTTGACCGGGCTCGCCGGCGTAGTCGGCGGTGAATACCTCCGGAGTTATCTCCATCTGACTCATGCCCTCCTCTTCTCCGAGCTTTTCGCTCTCGATCCATCAGACGGAGCCGCCGTCCCTGCTGGAGCAGGCGGCGCCGTCGAGCTGTTCAAAGTCAGCACCATGGGACCTTGATCCCCAACGCTGATCACACTTACCGACGCCGGTCCAATGTGGATCCTCTGGAAAAGGTCGATGTGGACTCCGAGGTAGTGCGCTGCGACGAGCCTGATCACGTCGCCGTGCGAGACAAGACAAACCGTCTGCCTGGGATGCTCCGCAAGTAACCGCTCGAGCTCGGTGATGGCGCGGCTCTGCACTTCGCGCAGACTCTCTCCCTCGGGGAACCGGGCGCCTGAAGGGAAACGCTGGACCGTCGTCCACAGCTTGGTGCGCGCAAGGCTTTTCAGGGAGCGATCGGTCCACGTTCCGTACTCGACCTCGCCGATGCCCTTCCGTATCGTCACGTCGAGGTCATGGCGCGCCGCTATGGCCCGTGCGGTCTCGACGGTACGCAGAATGGGGCTCGAGTAGATCGCGTTCAGCTTCATCGAGCAAAGACGTTCGGCCACGGCCTCGGCCTGAGCCCGGCCCTCGGAGGTGAGGTGAAGGTTCGGCATCCAACCGGAAAGCTTGTGCCCGGTATGGGCGGTGACCGCATGGCGAACCAGCACGAAAGTGGTCATGCAAGCACCGTGGTGAGTGCGCGCAGCGCGCTTGGGTTCTCGAGCGATGAGAGATCCCCCGGGTCCTGGCCCAACACGCAGGAGCGCACGACTCGGCGGAGGATCTTGGCCGAGCGGGTCTTGGGGAGCTCCTCCACGAAGCGCACCTGGGCGGGCCGGAAAGCCTTGCCCAGCTCCTGAGCGACCGCGTCCGCTATCTCGGCCCCCAGGGGCTCGCCCGGTGTCACCCCCGGCCCGAGGACGCAGAAGCACCACACCGCCTCTCCCTTGACCTCGTGGGGAACACCGATTGCGGCACACTCGATCACCGCGGGATGGTTCACGGCGGCGGACTCGAACTCGGCAGGCCCGATGCGCTTGCCGGCGACCATCAGGGTGTCATCGGAGCGGCCGTGGAGGAACCAGAAGCCGTCCGCGTCCACCGAGGCCCAGTCCCCATGGGCCCAGACCCCCGGCCAACGCTGCCAGTAGGCCGCCAGATAGCGGTCTGGGTCACCCCAAAAGCCGCGCGTCATGGCCGGCCACGGCTTGGTGCACACGAGCTCGCCGACCCCGTCCCGTACGGGGCGCCCGGCGGGGTCGAAGACGTCGACGGCCATGCCCAGCGCCGGTGCCCCGAGCGAGCAGCTCTTCGTGGGGATGACCGGCGCGCCGCTCAAGAAACAGGCACCGACCTCGGTCCCGCCGGAGAGGTTGATGATGGGCAGGCGATCGCGCCCGACCACGTGCGACAACCACATGTAGGGGGTCGGGTTCCATGGCTCGCCGGTCGAGGCCAGCACGCGCAACGTGCTCAGATCGTGAGCCCGCACCACCTCTTCGCCCGCCGGCATGAGTGAGCGGATCAGCGTCGGCGACACTCCCAGGGTGGTGACGTGGTGGCGTTCGCACAACGACCACAACCGGTTCGGCCCGGGATGGCTCGGCGCGCCGTCGTACATGAACACGCAAGCGCCGGCGCAGTGGCCGCCGACCATCGCCCAGGGGCCCATGATCCAACCCATGTCGGTGACCCAATAGAGAACCTCGTCCGGGCCGACGTCGGTCTGGTAGGCGACCTCCTCGGCGACCTTGACCAGAAAGCCGCCGTGGACGTGCACGCTCCCCTTCGGGCGCCCCGTCGTGCCCGAGGTGTAGGCGATCATGAACGGCGTCTCCGGGTCGAGCCCCTGGGCTTCGACTGGTTCGTGAGCCGAGGGAAAGGCCTCGTCCCACAGGAGCTCACCCGGGCCCCGTGACCGGCCGGAGTCTCCGGCATGGCGGAGGACGACCGTGTACCTGATCGCCGGGGCGGCCGCCGCCGCCTCGGCCGCCACCCTGGCCATCGGCACCGCCGCTCCCTTCCGGCGATAGCCGTCGGCGGTGAGCAGGACCCGGGCACCCGAGTCGACGAGCCGCGCAGCCACGGCCGGCGCACCGAAACCGGAGAAGACCGGCAGGTAGATGGCGCCGATGCAGGCGCATGCATAGGCCGCGATGACCGCCTCGGGAACCATGGGCATGAAGACCGCGACGACGTCGCCGAAACCTACGTCGAGCCCCTCGAGGCCCGCCGCAACCCGGGCCACCTCCTCCCCGAGCTCGCCGTAGCTGAGCAGCCGGGTCGCGCCGTCCTCCCCCTCCCAGGCCAGCGCCGGCCGGGGCTTCAGCGGCGATGCGGCGTGCCGGAAGACGCAGTTGTGGGCGAGGTTGATCCGGCCCCCGACGAACCACCTGGCCCACTCGGGGCCCGAGCTCGCGTCGAGCACCTGCGAATAGGGCTCGTGGAAATGGATGCCGAGATCGTCGATCACCGCGTCCCAGAACCATTCGGTGTCGTCCTGGGATCGGCGGACCAGCGCGCCGTAGTCTCCGATTCCCTGCCGCCGCATGAAGCGCGTGACGTTGGCTCGCTCGATGTAGCTGTCGTCGGGCTCCCAAACCGTTTCGGACATCGAGTTCACGCTATCGCGCCGGGCGGCGTTGGCTAGCTCCGCGTGTGGTTCGTCAGCAGCCCCATTACGAGGCCGTCGAGAATGTCCTTCTCGGAGGTGAGCACCTCGGGTGCGTCGAACGCCTCCATGACCGACAACAGGATCTCGGCCCCCGCGACGATCACATCGGCCCGGCCGGGCACCAACGCCTTTACCTTCTTGCGTTGCTCGTAGGGCAGGATTCCGAGCCGGCGCGCGAGCCTTCTCACGTCACCGTGACTCAGGATCGCGTGATGCGTCACATCCGGGTCGTAGACCGCCACGCCTGCCTGGATGGCGGCGAGCTGAGTGACCGTGCCCGCCACCCCGACCATGCGCGTCCCGGGCGGAACCTCCAGGCTTGGCTTCGACTCGTCGAGGGCCGCCCCCACCTCGGCGCGCAGGGCTTCGAGCTCCGCCGGCGTAGGGGGGTCCGAGACGAGGTGCTTCTCGAACATGCGCACCGAGCCGACATCGAGGGAGACGAGGCGCTCCGGCTCCTCCCGCCCGTGGATCAGCTCGGTGGATCCCCCTCCGATGTCGACCACCAGCACCGGTTGCCCGGAGTCGAGATCCGACACCGCACCCAGGTAGGTGGCGCGCGCTTCCAGCTCGCCGGACAGGAGCTCGGGCTCGGCGCCGGTCAGAAGCTTCACCGCGTTCATGAACTCGCCCCGGTTGTGGGCGTCCCGCACCGCAGACGTTCCCGTGACGCGCAGCCGCTCCACCCCCAGATCACCGCATGCCGCCGCATAGTCCGCGATGGTCGCAAGAGTCCGCTTCAGCGCCTCCGGGGCCAGGATCCGGCGCCCGTCGACGCCCTGTCCCAGGCGGGTGATCACCATCCGGCGATCGATCGAGCGAAACCCGCCGGGCTGCTCCTCGGCAACCAGAAGACGGGTTGAGTTCGTCCCGACATCGATTGCGGCAACCCTCATGCCGGACCAACGCAGGATGTCCGGCAGTCGGGCCAGCCCGCGGCCGCAAGCGCCGTGGCGCCGGCCGGATTGGGCGGATGCGCAAGCTCATGCGCCAGATGGGCATGGAGACACTTGATCCGGTCCTCGCCGCCGCCCGGCGGCGCGCCGGAGTCCTCGATCGGGGCCCGCGCGTCCCGGCGCGCCCGGTAGCGTCTAATCGCCTCCGCCATTCGTCCGCGCCGGGCGTTATCCCGGGCGAGGTCGTCGTTGAGCCGGGCCATGCAGCCACCGCCCTCGAGCCGGCTGACCCGGCGCATCAGCACGGGGCAGGTCAGCCAGAAAAGAGTGGGGAACGGCGCGCCGTCCTCGAGCCGGGGATGGTTCTCGATCACCATCGGAATGCCGAGATGGCAGCGCCGCACGACCGCCCAGTGGCCGCGCAACGGCCGCCCGATCTGCGCCTCCACGGCGCGCCGGTCGGCTTCGGAATGCCGCAGGGGCTCCATCCGGAAACTGTAGAGCCGGGCGCGCCCAACCGGCGCACCTGTCTCAGCCGAGGCCTATGAAGCGCAGGAGTCCTCCGACGAAGCCCGGCGCCGCAGTCTCGGCTAAGTCCCGGGCGGGCGTTCCCCGGGCACGGTCGTTGTCCTTCTTCGACTCGGGCGGAGGCACCACGATGTAGCTCCTCTCGCCGGGGCGGATGAGGCCCATCTGCTCGCGCGCCTTTGCCTCGAGATAGTCGGGGTCCTTGAGCCGCTCGACCTGCTTCTCGTAGTGCTCCGTCGATGTCTCGAGCCGGCGCAGCGCATCAGCGGCGGCCGCAATCTGCCGTCGCTGCGCAAGAAGCTGACGCGTCGGCCCTATCGCCATTGCCAGGGCGAGGCCCAGGATCAGCAGAAGCACGATCACGCCGGGGCCGATTCCCCAGGACGAATCCTCGTCGGCAGCCGTGTCCGGGCCCCGCCCGCTCCGCCCGAGCGCGGGGGTCTTCAAGGTGCGGCGCTCCTGGGAAACGCACGGCCGCCGGGATAACGAGCTTCGTCGCCGAGAGCCTGCTCGATGCGCAGAAGCTGGTTGTACTTGGCCGTCCGCTCGCCGCGGGCCGGCGCGCCGGTCTTGATCTGTCCGGCGTCGGTCGCAACGGCGATATCGGCGACCGTTGCGTCTTCGGTCTCGCCCGATCGGTGGGAGATAACCGTCGTATAGGACGAGCGCTGTGCGAGCGCCACGCAGTCGAGGGTCTCGGTGAGGCTTCCGATCTGGTTGGGCTTTACGAGGATCGAGTTGGCCGCTCCCTCGGCGATGCCTCGCTCGAGTATCTCCGGGTTGGTGACGAAGAGATCATCGCCGACGAGCTGCACCCGGTCCCCGATCTCCTGGGTCAACGCGACCCACCCGTCCCAGTCGTCCTCGGCCATGCCGTCCTCGATCGAGACGATCGGGTAGCGCTCGACCCAGTCGGCCCAGAATGCAACCATCTCCTCACTAGACAGCCTTCGGTTCTCGGAGGCGAGCACATATCCGTCATCCTCTCGGATCTCCGAGGTTGCGGGGTCCAGTGCGATCGAGATGTCGCGCCCGGGTGTATAGCCGGCCGCCTCGATGCCCTCGAGCAAGAGGTCGAGCGCGTGCAGGTTGGACTGCACGTCGGGGGCGAAGCCGCCCTCGTCTCCCACTCCCGTGGCAAGCCCGTCTTCTTTGAGCACCTTTGCGAGAGCGTGGTAGCAGGAAGCCCCCCATTCGAGAGCCTCCGCGTACGACGCGGCGCCCACCGGCGCGAGCATGAACTCCTGAAAGTCCAGGGAGTTGGCGGCATGGGCCCCGCCGTTGACCACATTCATCAATGGGACGGGCAGCACGTGGGCGGTGGGCCCGCCGATATAGCGCCACAGCGGAAGGCCAAGCTCGTCTGCGGCGGCGTGAGCGGCTGCGAGCGACACTCCGAGGATCGCGTTGGCGCCGAGCTTGGACTTGTCGCCGGTCCCGTCGAGGTCGGCGAGCAGCGTGTCGTTGGCGCGTTGGTCGAGGGCGTCGGCCCCGATAAGGGCCGGCGCGATGACGTCGGCGATGTTGGCGATCGCCTTCCTGACGCCCTTGCCCCCGTAGCGACTGCCGCCGTCTCTGAGCTCGAGCGCCTCGCGCGACCCGGTCGAGGCTCCGGAGGGAACGATCGCAGAGCCGACCGCGCCGGAGTCGAGGACGACTTCGGCCTCGACCGTCGGGTTGCCGCGCGAATCAAGAACCTCGCGCCCCATGACGCCAACGATGACGCTCACTTCGTCTCCTTTCCCATCTGCCCTGAAGTTAGCAAAGCCGGTGCGGATTTCCGGAACTCCGCGGTGTGCGCCCTCAGGGCCGTTTCGGGATCGATCCCGGCCCCCCGGGCGAGGGCCACGCACCAGAACAGCGCCTCCCCGAGCGAACCCACGTCGGCGGGGCGGTCCAGTGCCTCCCGCACCCGCTCGCCCGCCTCGGCGGCCGGCGCCGACCAGCCGATGGCGGCCGCCCTCTTCTGGGTCTTGTAGGCCGCCAGCAAGGCGGAGAGGTCGCGCCCGATGCCCTCGAATGGATCCGAGCGCCCCTTCTCGGCCGCCTTGATCGCCTCCCAGTTGCGGACGACCTCGCCGGCGTCGGCGACCTCGGTCACGTCGAAGACGTGTGGATGGCGTACAACGAGCTTCGCCTCGAGGGTGTCGAGGACGCTCCTTATGTCGAAGCGGCCGTCGTCGAGCGCCAGCTGGGAGTGGAACACGACCTGCAGGAGCAGATCGCCGAGCTCCTCGGCCAGCTCGGCGCCGAGCAGACCCTCGTCGATCGCCTCGAGAACCTCGTACGCCTCCTCTTGAAGATGCACCTCCAGCGAACCGTGGGTCTGCTCCTGGTCCCACGGGCATCCGTCGGGACTCCGCAACCGGGCCATGAGCGCAATCAGGCCGGCGAATCCCGCACCCGCAGGGCGCGCGACCGGTGCCCCGTAGGCGGCCGTCAGGTCGTCCGGGGACTCACAGGCCCCGTTCCTCACCTGTGCGCCGGCGCGGGCAAGCTCGACCACCCGTGGAGAGGCCGGGTCGGCCACCAGCGCCCAGCCGTCCCCGGCTGCGGGAGGTTCATCGTCGAACGGGCGCGTCATCACCCCGGCCGACTCGAGGCGCTCACGCAGGGGGTGGCCCGGACGCTCGAAGAAAACGCGCCGACAGCGGGTCAGGGCGTCCCACTCGTCCAGCGTCAGCAAGCCCGTCTCATCGGGAGCCAGTGGGATTACGAGCAGGGGCATGCGCTGAGGCGGACCGCCCTACTCCTGGGGCGCTTCGGCGCCGGGGACCGACTCGGCGCCGGGATTCACTATCTGCTGGGTGTCGAGGTCGAGCTCACCGAAGCGCGGGTTGATCTGGACGTTGGCGTCCTCATAGGCCTTCTTCACGAAGCTCATCCAGGCGGCCTCACCTTCGCTGGCCCCCAGCTCCTGCTCGAGCTGTGGCTTTGCTTCCTCGAACGACAGGCTGCGGCGGCCGGTGACGCGAATCACGTGGAATCCGAATTCGGTTTGAACGGGAGTCGACACCTCGCCCACGTCCAGCTTCGCGGCGGCCTGCTCGAACTCCGGCACGAGCTGCCCGGCCGGCAGGAATCCAAGATCGCCGCTGTTCTCGGCCGCCGAGGGGTCTTCGGAGAACTTCTTGGCCAGTTGGGGGAACAGGCTGTCGACCTTGCCGTCCGGCGCCTTCTGAAGCTGCGCCGAGAGGTCCTGCGCGGTCGACTCCTTCTTTACGAGGATGTGCTGGTAGTGCGTCTCGTCGAAGGCGGCGGGATCGGCCTCGTACTCCTCGCGCAGCCTCCCTTCGGTCGGGCCCGAATCTGCAGTCACCTTCTGCTGCAGCTTCTGCTCGAGGAGCTGGTCGTGGAACAGGGCCTTCACCTCGTCGAGCGTGAAGCCTCTCTCTTCGAGAGCCTTGTCGAAGGCCTCTTCACTGGGGAGCTGCGCCTTGACCTGTTCGATCTGCTGATCGATGGCCTCGTCGGAGACCTCGATACCCATCTGCTCGGCCACGGGGACGAGCACGGCGCGCCGGACCAGGCGGGCCAGCGTCACCTGTTCGAACTGCCGGCTGATGGCATCGACGCCCTGCTGTTCCGCGAGCTGTTTGTATTCGGCGGTCTTCTTGAAGGCTGCGAGCTCCTGCTGGATTTGGTCCGCAGGAATCTTCTCGCCGTTGACCGTTGCAGCGGATTGCTCGAGAGGGTTCCCGCCGCCGCCTCCGCCGCCACAGGCGACGCCAACAGCCATGGCCAGAATAAGCAGCGCTCCCAGTAACCGCCTCATGCAGCCGAGACTAACTGTTTCAACAGGCTTGTCGTCCAGCCCACGACACCCTCCTTGGGAATGTTCCTCTCGGGCACCAGCAGGGTTTGGGTCGCCGGGCGCCACTCGGCCTGTGGGAGTATCCGTTGCAGCCGGACCTGCCGCGACTCCTCGAGCTCCACCGGCCGGATGCGCAGATTTCCCGCCACCGTGGCGGCCTCCGAGATCCCCGCCGACATCATCAACGCTCGCAGCTCCGCCACCTCGAGAAGAGCCTCGACCGGTCCCGGCAACGGCGCACCGTAGCGATCGGTCAGCTCGGCCTTCACCTCGCCGAGATCATCGTCGGTGCGCGCCGACGCGATCCGGCGATACGCCTCGAGTCTGAGATTCTCGTCGGCCACGTATTTCTTCGGGATGAAGGCGTTGAGCGGGAGGTCGATGCGAATCTCGCCGTCCTCGTGCCACGGCTGCCCCTTAGCCTCATCGACCGCGGACGCCATGAGCTTCACGTAGAGATCGAAGCCCACCTCCGCGATGTGGCCGTGCTGCTCGGCGCCGAGGAGGTTGCCCGCACCCCTGATCTCGAGGTCGCGCAGGGCAATGCGCCAGCCCGACCCCAGACCGGTGTGTTCGGCAATCGTCTTTAGTCGCTCGTGCGCGCCCTCGCGCAAGGCGCGCTCCGGTGGATAGAACAGATAGGCGTAGGCTCGCTCGTGGGCGCGCCCGACCCTGCCGCGGAGCTGATACATCTGCGACAGGCCGAGTAGGTCGGCGCGCCCCACGACCAGCGTGTTGACGGTCGGAATGTCCAGCCCGGACTCGATGATGGTCGTGCACACCAACACATTGGTCTTTGCGTCACCGAAGTCGAGCATCGCCTGTTCAAGCAGGTGCTCGTTCATCTGCCCGTGCGCGACGCCGATGCGAGCGTCGGGTACGAGGTCCTGAAGCTCGCGTGCTGCATGGTCGATCGTTTCGACCCGATGGTGAACGTAGAAAACCTGCCCGTCCCGCAGCAGCTCACGCCGAACGGCAGACGCCATGGTGAGCTCGTCCCGCTCGCCCACGTAAGTCATGATCGGGTGGCGGTCTTCGGGAGGGGTGTCGATGATCGACATGTCCCGGATGCCCGACATCGCCATCTCGAGCGTGCGGGGTATCGGCGTTGCGGTAAGTGTCAGGACATCGACCGAGGCTCGAAGCCGCTTCAGCTTTTCCTTCTGCTCGACACCGAAGCGCTGCTCCTCGTCGACGATGATCAAACCAAGGTCGCCGAACTTGACCTCCGGCTGCAGCAGCTTGTGCGTGCCGATGACGATATCGACCTTGCCGTTCGCCAGATCTGTGGTGACCTTCTTGGCTTCACCCTGGGACAGAAAGCGCGACAACATCTCGACCCGCACGGGGAAGTTGCGGACGCGATCGACGAATGTCGCGTGATGCTGCTGCGCAAGGATCGTCGTCGGAACCAGCACCGCCACCTGTTTGCCTGCCTGCACCGCCTTGAACGCCGCGCGCACCGCAATCTCGGTCTTGCCGTAACCGACGTCGCCGCATACGAGACGGTCCATCGGGAGCGGCCGCTCCATGTCGTCTTTGACCTCGTCCACCGCGCGCAGCTGGTCTGGTGTCTCCTCGTAGGGAAACGCATCTTCGAGCTCGCGTTGCCAAGGTGTATCCGGAGGATAGGTGTAGCCCTGCGCGTGAAGGCGCTTCGAGTAGAGCTGCACAAGCTCGTTCGCTATCTGACGAGTCTTGCGGCGCACACGCGACTTCGCCTTGGACCATTCCGAGGAGCCCAGCCTGCTCATCCTCGGGGCGTCTCCCCCGATGTACTTCGAGACCAGGTCGACCTGGTCGCTGGGAACGTAGAGGCGGTCCCCTTTCGCATACTCGACGATGAGGTACTCGCGGTGGACGCCGAGCAACTCGCGCTCGACCATGCCCGCGTAGCGCCCGATCCCGTGCATCTCGTGGACGACGAGGTCGCCCTCGGCCAGATCGAGCTGTCCCGTCGCCTGTCTGCGGCGCGCCTTTATCCGCGCCCGGGCGGCGCCCGAGCGTCTCCCCGTGAGGTCCGACTCGGCGACCAAGGCAAGGCGCGCCCATGGAAGCACAAACCCCCGCCCCAGCTCGGCGACGACCACCGACGCGCCCGGCTCCGAGTCTGCGCTGGGCGCGGTCGAAGCCAGCGGCGCGCCCAGCCCGGCTGCACCGAGATTGGCGCTGAGCCGCTCGGCGGTGGCCTCCATCGAAGCCGCGACCACGGCGCGGTAGCCGTCCTCGACCAGATGCTTGAGGCGGTCGACGACCTGCTCCGGATGACCGGCGGCGCCCGTCCAGGTATCGGCCGGCAACGCGGCCGAGTCGGGCTCGGCAAAACTCGAGATGAGCATGAGATTCGCAGCGGGGGCAAGGGTCTCGTCCAGGGTTCCGTAGTGCCGTTCGAGAGTTCCGGAGATCCCGGACCATTCGGCCACCTGATCCATGATCTCGTCGGCCCGGTCGCGCACCCTCTTCGGCTCGAGGATCACCGCAGGCGATCCGGCGGGCAGCAGCGATGCAAGCGGAACGAGACCGTCGGTGATGAGCGGCAGGAGGCGCTCGGCCCCCGGGATCAGAATGCCCTCCGCGAGCTGGGCAAGCGCCGGATCGTCGTCGGTGGCCATGAGCTCGGCGGCGCGGCCTCTCGTGAAGTCGTCGCCCAGCAGCTCGCGGCAGGGAGCGACCGCGACACGGTCCACCTCGCCGAGCGAGCGCTGCGACGCAAGGGCGAACTGCCGCAGGGAGGTGATCTCGTCACCCCACAGCTCGGCGCGCACGGGTCGCTCCTCCGATGGAGGGAACACGTCGAGTATGCCGCCGCGCACGGCGAACTCCCCGCGTCGCTCGACCATGTAGTTGCGCTCGTAGCCGCCCGCCACGAGACGCTCGGTGACCTCTTCCAGCGGCGCCGCGACACCGACGGCGAGCGTCACCAGCTCCACAGTGCCGGGCGGCGCAACGAGCTGGGTCGCTCCCTGGGCGCTGGTCACGATGACGAAGCGGTCGCCTCGCTCGAGGCGGGCAAGGACGTGGAGACGCCGGCCCATGGTTTCGACCGACGGCGACAGCGGCTCCCCGGGAAGCACCTCCCATCCGGGAAAGACCTCCGCGCCGGCTTGTCCCAGGAACGCCCTGATGTCACGCGCCAGCCCTTCGGCCTCCTCCGAGCGCGCCGTGACCACGAGCAGCGGCCGGTCGGAAAGACGCATCAGAGCGGCAAGCAGGAATGGACGCGCCGGCTCGGCCACCGTGACGTTGCCGCGCGCGTTCAGAAGAGCTGTGATGCGCTCTTCGGGAAGGAGATCAAGAAGGGGAGCCAGAGATGCCACTAGCCCTTCAGTCTAAAGGTGCGAGGCGAAGCTAGTGGTTGTTGAAGGTGTTCATTGCGGCTTCGGGGCCGGCTTCGATGATCCGCTCGGTGGCGTCTGCGGCGCGCTCGAGGAGGTCAGGGAGGTCCTTGCGCTCGGCCGTGGAGAAGTCGCCGAGGACGTAACCGACCGCGTCGCGGCCGGAGCGCGGGCGCGAGATTCCGATCCGGACCCGGTTGAAGTCGGCTCCGGACAGATGCGAAACGAGCGACCTGAGGCCGTTGTGCCCTGCGGTGCCGCCCCCCTGCTTCACGCGCACCCCTCCGAAAGGGATGTCGAGCTCGTCGTGGATCACGATGAGCCGTTCGGGTGGGGACTTGTACCACCGGAGCAGGCCCTGAACCGGCCTTCCCGAGTCGTTCATGAGCACGGCGGGGCGCGCCAGGACCACGCGTTCACCCCCCACGGCCCCCTCGCCCACCAGCGCGCCGCTCTTGTGCTTTCGGAGAGAAGCTCCGGCGCGCCGCAGCAGCACCTCGAGCGCCATGGCGCCCGCGTTGTGCCGGTTGCCTGAATAACGATCGCCCGGATTGCCGAGGCCGACGACGATCCAACGCTCGCCGTCCATCATCTCGCCGGCCGGGGGTCGCCCCGGCCCCGCCAGGAGCCCCCGCAGGAGCCTTCGCACAACGCCGGGCGCCGAAGGCCCTGCCCCTTCGGACCCGCTACTCGTCGCCCTCCGCCGGGGTTTCGACGTCGTCGGTCGTCGCCTCGGCCGCCTGCTCGGCCTGTTCGACATCGGTCGGCTCCTGCTCGATTCCGGCCCCTGCCTCGAGGGCCTCGAGCTCCTCTTCGGACATCGGGGCCGCCACGTGGGCGACGACCTCCTCGGCGTCGGTGAGGATGTGGAAGCTCCGGCCCTCGGCAAGGTCCGAGACACGCAGCGAATCCCCAACCCCGAGTCCCGAGACGTCGGCATCGATGGATTCCGGCACCTCGGTGGGAAGGCATCGGACGTGAGCGGTGAACGTCGGCTGCTCGAGGATGCCTCCCTCTTTGGCGCCCGGCGCTTCCCCGACGAGGTGGATCGGGACCTCGACCTCGACCTCGGTGGTGCGATCGACCTTGACGAAGTCGGCGTGGAGGAGAGTGCCGCGCACCGGGTCACGCTGAAGCTCCCTGGTGAGGGCAAGGGTCGTGTCGCCGTCGACCTCGATGTCCAGGAGGACGTTGATGCCCGCATCGGTCAAGAGGGCGGTGACGAACTCACGCCGGTCGACCGTGATCGAGAGCGGCTCCATCCCGCGCCCGTAGACGATCGCCGGCACCTTGCCGGCGGCGCGTGCCTGACGCGACGGCCCCTTGCCGGTCCCGCCTCGCCGCTCCGCCTGCAACCTAACCTCAGCCATAACCGATCTTTCCTCTCGTCACCAAAAAGGCCATGTTATCGCTGGTTTTCCCCGTGGAAGAGCTCCGAGACCGACTCCTCCTCGAACACCGCCTTGATCGTCTGGGCGATGGTGGGGGCGATGGACAACACCATCAGCTTGTCGAGTTGCTTCTCGGGGGGCACCGGAAGGGTGTTGGTGACGACGACCTGCTCTATCGGGGCGTTCTTCAAGCGGTCCACTCCGGGCCCGGACAACACCGGATGGGTTGCAGCGGCAAGCACCTCCGCTGCGCCCGCGGCCTTCAGGGACTCGGCGCCGTTAGTTATGGTTCCCGCGGTGTCGATCATGTCGTCGACCATCAGGCAGACGCGGTCCTTCACCTCACCAACCACCCTCAGAGTCTCACTTACATTGCGGGCCTCGTGGCGGCGGCGCTTGTGAAGGAAGGCAACCTGGCCGTTCAGACCGTGGAAGTCGCCCAGATACTCGGCCCACTTGTCGGCGAGCCGGACCCCGCCGGCGTCGGGGGACACGATCACGAGATCGTCTTTCAGTGATTCGGCCAGATGGTCGGCCAGGAGGGGCAACGCCGTCAGGTGGTCGAACGGGGCGTCGAAGAAGCCCTGGATCTGCCCCGTGTGCAGGTCGACGGACAACAGCCTGTCCGCTCCGGCGGCCTTGTAGAAGTCGGCGAGCATCTTCGCCGCGATCGGCTCGCGCCCCCGGGCCTTGCGATCCTGGCGGGAGTAGGGGTAGAAGGGGGCCACGGCGGTTATCCGTTTGGCCGAAGCTCGCTTCAGTGCGTCGATCATGAGCAGCTGCTCCATCACATGGTGATCGACCGGGTCGACGTGGCTCTGGATGACCAGGGCATCGGACCCGCGCACCGACTCGGAGAACCGAATGTAGGTCTCCGAGCTGGCAAAGCTCGACACCTCGACCTCGCCCAGCTTCATGCCCAATGCCGCCGCCACCTCTTCGGCCAATCCGCGGTTCGCGGAACCCGAAAAGATCATCAGCCGCTTGTGCGTTGGAAGACGCATTATCCTCAGGCCTCCTTGGCCATCTTGTTGCCCTTGCCTTCGATCATCCGAGCCGGCACCCCCACCGCCAGAGCCTCCGGGGGCACATCCTGCCTGACCACAGCCCCGGCTCCGGTTGCCGCGCCCTTGCCGATGCGAACGGGCGCCACCATCGTGGTGTTCGAGCTTATGTAGACGTCGTCTTCGATCACGGTCCTGTGCTTTCCCCGGCCGTCCCAGTTTCCGGTGATCGATCCGGCCCCCACGTTCACTCCCCGTCCGACATCTGCGTCACCGAGGTAGCTGAGATGCGGGACCTTGCTGTTCTCCCCCACCGTCGTGTTCTTGGTCTCGACGAAGCTGCCCAGATGAGCCCCGCGTCCGAGCTTCGTTCCCGGGCGCACTGACGCGAAAGGCCCCACCGACGTCTGCGGCCCCAGCTCGGAATCACGAACGACGGCAAAGGAGACCACCGAGTCCTCCCCCAGGACCGAGTTCATCACCCGCGCCTGCGGGCCCACCTCGGCGCGCCGCCCGACCGACGTCGCGCCCTCGAGAAAGGAGAACGGCTGAATGAGAGCATCTGGCGCGATGGTCACGGTGGAATCGATGTAGGTCGTCCGAGGATCCACGATGGTCACGCCTTCGCCCATCCATCTGGCGGCGATCCGGGCCCGCATCAGCTCACCGACCTCGGCCAGGTGCGCCCGGCTCTTGACCCCCTTAATCTCGTCCGCGTCGGTTCGCAACGCCACCACCCGTTCACCTGCGGACCGCAGCATGCCGATGATGTCGGTGATGTAGTACTCGCCTTGAGCATTGGCCCGGTCCACCTCACCCACGAAACGCTTCACTGCGGGGTAGCTGAAGATGTAGACACCGGCATTGACCTCTGTGATGGAGCGCTCTAGCTCCGTCGCGTCCCGCTCCTCGACGATTTTCTCGACCTCGTCCCCGAATCCCCTGACGATGCGGCCGTAAGGCGTCGGGTTGGCGAGCTCGGCGGTGAGAAGCGTGGCCGCCGCGCCTGTTTCACGGTGCGTCGACAACAGGGCCGAGAGGGTCTCGCTCCTGACCAGAGGTGTGGCGCCGTTCATCGCCAGCACGGTCTCGGGGGCCCTTTCCAGGCCGGTGAGCCCCACCCTCAGGGCATCGGCCGTCCCTCTTGCTCCTTCCTGCACGACAAAGGAGACGCCTTGGGCGAACCCGGCCCCGGCGCAACTCGCCGCCATGTCGTCCGTGCGCTCCGAACAGACGACGACCCGGTCGCACAGAGGCAGGGGCTCGAGCGCGGCGAGGACGTGGGCGACCAGCGGGCGGCCTGCAACCTCGTGCAGAACCTTGGGCAGTTCCGAGTGCATTCGTTTGCCGGCACCCGCGGCAAGAACGATCCCGGCAATGCCGCCCATCGCTTCGGCCACTCTCCACTCCAGTCACGATCCAAAGGGCCGGCTGACGCTGCCCCGTCAGGACTCGAACCTGAACTTAGGGAACCAAAATCCCTCGGGCTGCCACTTACCCTACGGGGCATCTGCCCTGGTCATAGTAATGCGAGGGCTCCGGAGCCTCTGAAGTGCCTAGCCGAGGCGTTGCACGCACACGGGCTGCGAGGGCACAACGCTAGTGCGTGCGAAATCCCTGTCGACCTTTTCGGCGACGGCGCGGGCGTGGGGCTCGTCCCGGGCGATGCCGAAGACGGTGGGACCGGACCCGCTGACGCAGGCCCCCAGGGCGCCGGCATCCAGCAACCGCCCTTTCTTGTCGGCCAGGCCGGGGGCAAGCAGGAACGCGGCGCGCTCGAGGTCGTTGTGCAGCAGGGACGCCACCTCGGCGACATCTCCCGCCCCCAGCGCCAGGGCCATCGGGGAGCTCCGGACCTCGTCGGGCGGCCCGAGATCGTCCCAGGCCGCATAGACATCCTTGGTCAGCAGCGGCTCGTCGGAGATGCCCAGCACGAACCACATGTCGCAGAGGGCCGGAAGGGGCGTGAGCTTCTCGCCCCGAGCCGTCGCCAGAGCGGTCCCGCCCGAGAGGCAGTAGGGGACGTCGCTGCCCACCTGCAGTGCAACCTCGAGCAACTCGGCGCGCCCGAGCCCACCGGCCCACATCTCATTGAGGGTGAGCAGGACGCCCGCCGCGTTTCCGCTCCCACCGCCCAGACCTGCGGCCAAGGGAACCCTCTTCACGACCCGGACCGAGACCCCCGTGCGATTACCGACCCATTCGCCGAGGCGCTCCGCCGCAAGTGTGATGACGTTCTCTTCGTCCCGGGGAGGCAATCCCGGCAGCCCGTCGGCAAGCTCCATGTGGACTTCGCACCCGGCGGAGCCCTGGGCCCTGATCTCCAGGTCGTCGCCCAGTCCGACACCGTGAAAGATGGTCTCGATCTCGTGATAGCCGTCCGGCCTGCGCGCCAGAACCCTGAGGAAGAGATTGATCTTGGCATGCGTTCTGACCCTGATGCCCGTGGCCACAGTCTGAACCCTTCCGCCGAAGCCCCTGCGCTGAATATTGGCGCCCGCCACCGCCCGGGTCCCCCCATGCCTGAATACCAGTTGTATCCATACTCCAACTCGGGTGCCTAGGCAACCGGGCCGCCCGGCTCCACGCCGGCAGCCACCAGGCTCGAAGCAAGGGAGACGAACTCCTCGAGGGTGGTGTCCTCGGCGCGCGCCGTCGAAGCGACACCGGCATCCCCGCAAAGGTCCTCGGCCAGCCCCGGCGAGCCGGCGAGCGGGGCCAGGGCGGCGCGCAGTGACTTCCTCCTCTGAGAGAAGGCCGATTTGACGACCGCAAACAGGGCGCGCCGATCCACCTCCGGGGGTGCCGGCCTGCGGACCAGGCGGACGATCACGGAGTCGACCGAGGGGACCGGCCAGAAGGCGCGGCGCGACACCTCCCCGACCACCCCGGCCTCGGCCCAGTAGGCGACCATCACGCTCACCCGCCCGTAGACCTTGGAGCCCGGGCCCGCCGCCCACCGCTGGCCTACCTCCTTCTGGACCATCACCGTCAGATGAGATATCCCGGGCGCCTGCTCGAGGGCCCGCAAGACCAACGGCGTGGCGATGTTGTAGGGAAGGTTCGCCACCAGCTTCCCGGCGTCAACGGGCCCGAGGTCGAGCCGCAAGGCGTCCGCCTCCACCACCTCGACGTTCCCGGCGCCCTCCAGCACCTCGCTCAACACCCCAACGAGACGGGGGTCGCACTCGACGGCGACGACCTTGCGGGCCCGGCCAGCAAGACCCAAGGTGAGCGAGCCGGCCCCTGCGCCCACCTCGAGGACGGAATCTTCGGGATGGAGATCTGCAGCCGCCAACACCTTGCGAATCGTGTTGGGGTCGACTACGAAGTTCTGGCCCAGCTTCTTGGTGGGACGAACGCCGTGACGAGCCAGCACCTCCCGCAAGCGGCGCGCGCCGAGCAGCTGGGGTTGGGTCACCCCGTCCCCTGGAGGCCGAACAAAGCGGCCGCGTTGTCCGCCGTGGCGCGGGCGATGTCCTCCGGGCCCACGCCGAGCGCATCGGCCACCGCGCGCCCCACATGCACGACGTTGGCGGGTTCGTTCGGGCGTCCCCTCCGTGGTTCAGGGGCAAGGTAGGGGGAGTCGGTCTCGATCAGCAGCCGATCCCCAGGCATAAGCGCGACGGCGGCGCGCAGATCCACGGCGCTGCGAAATGAAACGTTGCCGGCGAAGGAGACATACGCCCCAAGCGTCAGGGCGCGCCGGAGCGCGGCCCCGTCCCCCGACCAGCAATGGAACACGAGGCGCTCCGGCGCGCCCTCCGAATCGAGCATGTCGAGAACTTCGAGGACCGAGTTGCGGGTGTGGATCACAAGTGCCTTGTCGTGCCGCTTGGACATCTCGACGTGCGCACAGAAAGCAACCCGCTGAAGATCCGCGGGGACTTCCTCCCGGTAGAAGTCGAGCCCCGTTTCCCCCACGGCGGCGACCCGCTCATCGCTCAACAAGCCCTCGATGGCCGCGGCGGCCTCGTCGCTCCACGTGTCCGCATCGTTTGGGTGCACTCCGACTCCGGCATAGACGCCGTGGTCGTGCGCGATGGCGACGGCGCGCCGGCTCGAGGCGACATCGGTTCCCAACGTGATCAAAGAGTGGACGCCGGCAGCCTCGGCCCGCCCGATCAAGTCCGCAAGGGACGACTCCTGCTCGCAGATGTGGAGGTGGCAGTGCGAGTCGAACCACATGGGCTAAGCCCGCTAACGCGGGGCTGCGGCCGCCTCATCGATGCGGGGAAACAACGGCGCACCGACAACGGTGGCGCTGCCCGCAGTGATCAGGCCGGGACGTGCATCTGCTGCATAGGTCATGTCCGAGACGGAATCGGTGTTGCCGAGCCGTCGCCACAGCTCGTCGGCGGCCCGGGGAATGATCGGCCACAAGATAAGCGCCAGCAGGCGCAGCGAATCGAGGAGGGTGTACAACACCACCTCGAGACGTCTGCTGTCGCCTGATTTTGCGAGGGCCCACGCAGTGGTGGCCTCGACGTACGCGTTCGCCTTCCGGACGAAAGCCCAGGCGGCGCGCAGGGCTTCGTGCGGCGCGAGCTCGTCTACTCCCTCCTCCATGGCGCGGAACGACGAGGCGAAAACCTCCATGAGGCCGGCCTCGGAGTCCGTCACCTCATCGGGTTCGGGTGCAATGGGGACGACGCCACCCAAGTAACGCTGAGCCATCGTCAGGACGCGCGACGCAAGGTTGCCGAAGTCGTTCGCCAGATCTGAGTTGTAGCGGGCGGCCATCGACTCCCACGAGAAGTTTCCGTCCAGCCCGAAGGAGATCTCGCGGGCGAAGTAATAGCGGTAGCCGTCCGAGCCGAATGTGGGCAGCAGATCGTGAGGGGAGATGCCGGTGAGCTTGGACTTCGACATCTTCTCGCCGCCCACCTGCAGATATCCGTGGGCAAAGACCTTGCGGGGAAGCGGCAGGTCGAGCGCCATCAACATCGCCGGCCAGATGACGGTGTGAAACCACAGGATGTCTTTGCCGACGAAGTGGACGTCGGCAGGCCACACCGACCCGAACCTGGCCGGGTCCGACCCGTACCCGACTGCGGTGATGTAGTTCTGCAGCGCCTCGACCCAAACGTAGATGACGTGCGAGGGGTCCCATGGAATAGGGATGCCCCAATCGAATGAGCTGCGCGAGATCGACAGATCCTCGAGCCCCTGCTTGACCTTGCCTTCGACCTCGTTGAGGCGAGCCTCGGGGAGGACGAAGGGCGGGTCGCGCCCGTAAAGCTCGAGGAGGCGATCTTTGTACTTGCTCAGCGGAAAAAAGTAGTTGTCCTCTTTCACAACCTCGGGCACGGTGCCGTGAAGCGGGCAGCGCCCGTCGACCAGATCCTCGGGGACCTTGAAAGCCTCGCAACCGACGCAGTAGAGGCCCTCGTAGGTGCCCAGGTAGATCTCACCCCGGTCGTGGAGCGCCTGCATGAAGGTTTGGACCGCATGTTCGTGGCGCTCCTCGGTGGTCCGGATGAAGTCGTCGTTGGAGATGTCGAGGGCGTCCCACAGCTCGATCCAGCGGGGCAGGATCTGATCCGTCCATTCCCTGGGCCTCACCCCGTGGGCCTCCGCAGTCCGGGCGATCTTCAGGCCGTGCTCGTCGGTGCCGGTGAGAAAGTGGACCTTGCGGCCCTGAAGGCGGCGCCACCGGGCGATGAAGTCGGCGACGACCGTCGTATAGGCGTGCCCGAGGTGGGGCACGTCGTTGACGTAGTAGATGGGGGTCGTCAGATAGAAGACATCATCGCTCACAGCCGTTGCGTTCCTCCCTTTCCTTCGCGAACGTCGCCGGCCCTTCCACGCATCTCCCCCACCTGGTAACATCTGGATAAGGCCGGGGGCGGCCTCGGATGGTTATGCAGGAGGGAAACGAATCCTTGACTGTTAGCCTATCCCTCGCTAGTTTGTCTGCTAAATACTGGCACAGGGGATGGGCCAGCCGGTCGAGATATTGGGGAAGGCTGGGAAAATGAAGTCTACTGGGGTGGTTCGCAAGATCGACGAGCTGGGCCGGATCGTGCTGCCCTCCGAGCTGCGCCGGGTCTTCGGAATCCGAGAGGGGGACGAGCTCGAGATCAGCGTCAACGGCGAGCAGGTCATCCTGCAGAAGCGCCAGGATGTCTGCGTCTTCGACTCGGCCGAGAACCCTGCCTACGAGTTCAAGGGCCGCCGGGTCTGCGAGAAGTGCGCTGCGGAGCTACGCGAGCTCAGCACGGTCGAGGTCCGGCTGCCCGACGACACCTCCGTCGCTCCATAGAAGCCCCCGCTC
>JACDDL010000091.1 GCA_013817045.1 Actinomycetota bacterium
TTGAAAACCTCGTCGTAATAACGACGGACGAGGGCTTTGTTGTCGTGTCCTGCCATGCTGTCCTCCTAGTTTGGTTTGCCTGTCCTCCATGATGTTGGATGAGGGCGTGGGTCACCATGACGACTAACCACCGTCTTCCCACCGAGTTCAATATTGTTCACCCAAGGGAAGCTAGGATCGAGCGAGGAAGAGATAGGTGTCCGGACATCCAACCGAGTTCGGCAAGCGGGTCAAAGCGCTGCGTCTGACCGCGGGGTTAACCCAGGCAGAGCTGGCCGAGAGTTCAGGCATCAGCGAACGCACAGTCAGTGATTTGGAGCGGGGGCAGCGAGCCACGGTCTACCCTGCAACTGCTCGCCAACTAGCCGGCGCCCTCGATGTTGGCGATGACGACCTGGCCACGTTCCTTCTAGCGGCTGGGGGACGGGGCGAGCGAGGCGCAACAGCGAATCAGTTCCCCTCGTTTCCATCGGCTTACCGGTCTCGTCTTCCGTACCGGCTTACACGCCTCATCGGGCGCGAGACGGAACTCGCCACGGTTCTTGGACTCATGCGAGACTCAGAATCGCGTCTGATCACCCTGGTAGGGACGGGTGGTGTCGGCAAGACTCGAGTTGCCACCGAGGCCGCTGCGATTACCCAGGAAGAGTTCATCTCCGGAAGTCATTTCGTCACTCTTTCCGCGATCGACGATCCCGGTTTGGTGTTGGCCGTCGTCGCCACAAGCGTAGGAGTCCAACCCGGGGCCGGGGAGCTCGTACCGATGCTGGCACGGCGGTTGGGTGCCGGGCCTGCCCTGCTGGTGCTGGATACCTTCGAGCACGTCGTTGCCGCGGCACCGGACATTGGCGAGCTGGTGTCGTCCTGCCCGAGCCTTACGGTGCTGGTGACGAGCCGCACCGCGCTTCACCTCCGCGGTGAACGTGAGGTTCCTTTGCGGCCGCTTGCCGTCTGGAAGGACGAGTTTCATGACGAAACCTTTGGGCCGGCGATGGCGCTCTTCATGGAGCGCGCCCACGCGGTCGCACCGAATTTTCCTGTCACACCGGCGGTGATCGACTCTGTGTCCGACATTTGCGCCCGTCTCGACGGTCTACCCCTAGCCATTGAGCTCGCCGCGGCGCGCGTGAAGCACATGCCGCTCAGCGAACTGCTGGCGCACCTTGACCACCGTCTTGATCCTCTCGTGGGGGGTGCCCGCGACCTTCCGCCGAGACATCAGACCATGCGGGCTGCTATCGACTGGAGTTACGTTTTGTTGGGCCCCACAGAGATGAGGCTATTGCGCTCTCTGTCAGTCTTCCGAGGCACCTTTGGGCGACACGCCGCGGAAACCGTTGCCGCTTCCATCGACAAATCGGATTCGCCAGGTGCTCTGGCAACGCTCAGCGCGCTGGTCGACGCCAGCCTCGTAGCGATGGAAACTGGTGTGGGTGGTCGAGCCCGGTACCGGCTGCTGGACGTTGTGCGAGAATACGCGGCTGAGCGCGCTGTTTCGGCTGGCGAGTTGGAGCAACTGCGACGGCGCCACGCGGAGTATTTCCTGGAGCTCGCGGAGCGGTCCGAGCCCGAGTTGCGCGGTTCGCAACAACGTGAATGGTATGGGCGGCTGCTGGAGGACGAGGGCAACTTCCGCGCAGCACTGAGCTGGGCACTGGAGGGTGGCGAGTCCGAGATCGCACTCCGACTCGCCGGGGCTCTCTGGATGTTCTGGCGCTGGGCAGGGCTGTTCGTCGAAGGCCGGGCCGGGCTCGATGCCGCACTCGCGGGCGGAGAAGAGTGTGCTGTCGGATTGCGTTGCCAGGGATTGTGGGGAGCCGGTTGGCTTGCCTATCACCAGGGCGACTACCAGCGGACCGCCAAAGTTGGGCAGCAGATGCTGGGACTGCTGAACGGTGCGGACAACATTCTCCATAGGCGCAACGCACTAACGCTGGTCGGTATCGCAGCGCTGGCTGAAGGTCGCGGCGAGGACGCGGTCGCGGCCCTGAGGGATGCGCTAGACGTTTGCGAGGAGTTGGGCAAGAGCTGGCACCTGGGCACGTCGCTCCTCAATCTTGGCACGGCACAACTGTACGAGGGAAGGGGCGCTCAGGCGAAGATCCTGTTTGAGCGCGCCCTGGCGATTTATGAGGATCTTGCGGACCGGCATTTCAGCGCCCGCACTCTGGTGCAGCTTGGGTACACGGAGTTGGCGTTGGGCCAAAGGGAAAAAGCGGCGACCCACATCCGAAGTGCCATGTCGATGTCGGTTGACCTTGGAGACGCGTGGAGCATCGCGGAAGGGCTGGAGGCTGTGGCTACTCTGTTGAGCGAAAGCGCTCCTCGCTCAGCGGCGATTCTCACCGGTTCAGCGGAGCGTTTACGGGATGAGATTTCCATGCGACCCCATCCCGCCGATGCCATCATCAATGACGCGTACTTGCGCCTGGCTCAAGAGCAGCTAACGCGGGAGATCTTCGAGGATGCGCGGAGAGAGGGTCGAGAGATGACGTGGGAGTCTGTAATAGTCGCAGCTCTGGAAGAAGCAGAAGCTGGCGGTGCGACCTAGTGCGGCGGCGCGAAACGTTCGCGGCGTAATTCGGTAGCGTTCGTCATCGTCGGCCGATGCGCCAAGCGGAGATGTCACCGAGATACAAGCCGCACGCGCAATCGAGTGCCTCTTGCGGGGAGCCGGTAAAGCTTCCGGTCGGCAGGACCGACTGCTCGTAGCCATCCTTGCTCGCGAGGTAGATGGCGAACCCCCAAGACGAAGCCGATCCGCCGTAGTCGAGACGACACAGACGCAGGACCTCGCCGTCTTCGAGAACGCCGTCCACATAGGCGAAGGCGCCCCTGAACCTTAGGCGGACCCCGGTTAGCTGAGGCCAGCGGTCGCGCCGGCGCTGGTTGAGGCGCTGGGCCAGCGAACTTCGCACCGAGTCGGGAATGGGCATGCTCGAACGGATTGTAGAGAAGAGGCGGTTGTGCGGTCAGGCGGCGCGGCCCATTCTTCGCGCTCTCGCCCGGCGTTTGCGCCTTGCCTCCTTCTCGGCCCTTCTGCGATCGAAGTTGCGTCGGGCGTCGCCATTGCGGCGCCTGAGGTAGGCCGAGCAGGCGCGCTCGATCTCGTGGTGGCTGCCGAAGGTGGAGTTGGAGATGACGAACTCGGTGATGTGACGGAACTCGACCTCGATCAGGTTGAGCCAGCTGGCGTAGGTCGGGATGGGCACGAGCTCGACGTCGTTGACCTTGGCCCAGTCGCGGATGTCCTCGGTGAAGTGGGCCGAGAGGTGTCCATGACGAGGTAGATGCGGCCCTCGTCACGGTGGCGACGCCGGATGAAGCGCAGGAAGCGGAGCACGTTGGCGCCCGTCTTGCGCTCGAACCACAGGCCGCTGAGCTGGTCTTTCGCGACGTCGTAGGCCCCGAAGAAGAAGCGGACCCCCTTGTTCTTTCTGTAGTTGGCCGGGAGCCGCTGAGGCCTGCCTGCCCTCGCCCAGCCCCAGCCCGGGTGCGGTGTTGGGGTTATCGGCCCGTGCTCGTCGAAGCAGATCACGACCCCCTCTGTGGGTGGTCTGCGGTAGAGCCTCAGCACCCGCGCGGCCTTGGCATCGAAGTCTGGATCGGGGGAACGCTTCCAGCTCTTCGTGCGGTGGATGAAGATCTGCTCCTCGGCGAGGATCTGGCGGAGCCTCTCCTTGGATATGGCGGGCACGACCTTGGTCTTGATGAGGTAGTCGCGCAGCTTGGTGAGCGACCAGCGGGTGAAGGGCTCCTTGAGCAGCTGGGGGCGGGTCGCCGCGATCCTGGCGATCTCGACGCGCATCTTCAGGCTGATGGTGGGGGGTCTTCCACCCGCCCAGCGGGGACTCAGGGAGTCCATGCGGTCGCGATTGAAGGCGTGGACGACGTCTCTGACCCAATCGTCGTCGGCACCGAGCGCGCCGGCGATTGCGGCCGCGCTCTTGCCCTGGCTGCTCATCAATATCACCAGGCTCCGGCGCCATCTCACCGCCGACACGCCCCCACCCCGTTCGACCGTCTTCTTGAGCTTGCGCTTCTGGGCTTTGGTGAGCCTGCGCACGAACACCACGGGAGATCGGCCACGGCGCGCCAACAGAAGGACCTCCTGCCAAAAGAGATGCTTTGATCGAAAGGAACAGCCGGGGACAGTCTGGGCCCTACGACGCGCGGCTACGGGTATTTCCGGTCAACATTCTTGGGCGCCGCAGTAGTCGGGCCGCGGTCGGACGCGGCTGAGGCTCTGGTCCCGCGTAGGGCCACGCGTCGGGATCGGTCTCGACCATCACCCACCCGAACTCGGATGCGAAGTCCTCAGAGCAGCGGCGGCAGATCCACGAAACTGCCGATCTTCCGAGGCCGCCACAGTGATAGCTTCGCGCGTGGAGGCAAGTCGTTGAGCCTTGACCGTTTCGACTTCCTAGGCTTTCGTGTCGCTGATCTGCATAGCGATCATGACAGCGCCTGCGCGGTTTTGGAGTGGCACGCGCCGCCGCGCAGCGGAGGACCGCCGATCCACTTCCACGATCACACCGAGGAGGGCTTCTACGTGGTCCGTGGAGAGATCGCGCTGTTGATCGATGACGACGAACTCGTGCGCGGCCCAGGCACCTACACCCTTGTCCGTGCGGGACAACGGCACACGTTCTGGAACCCCGGACAGGAGCCCGCCGACTATCTGACACTGATCTCGCCTCCGGGATTCGAGGTCTACCTCCGCGAGCTCGCTCGCGGTCTACAGCAGGCTCCGTCTGAAGAGGACGCCGTGGCGTTGCGCAAGCGGCTCGGTGAGAGCTACGACGTCACGGTCCTCGGACAACCGAGACCGCCGGGCTAAACGTCCCCGCGGGGGGAGCTCGTGCTTGCGCCTGGTGGCTCGTGGGCTCTCGAACGCGGAGATCGCAGCAGAGCTTGTGCTCGGCGAACGCGCACAAGGCGCCGGACAGGGCGGCCCCGCCGACGGCCGCATAAGCGGCCAGAGTAACCCGACGGTCCGCGTGTTTCGGGTCGAGGCGGCGTTCTAACCCCGGCGTGACCGCGGAGGTCGTGTTGCCCGGATCGACGAGCGGTCCAGCCGACGAGCGAGCGGGCTGTCGGGGAGGTCAGCCCCTATCCGACGGCGTCGAAGAACCCGAGCTGCTCGTCCTTGGGTAGCGGGTTGGCCTTGACGCCGAAGAGGAGCCCGAGCCGCTCACAGACGAGGAGCTTCGGGCGCTGCAAGCGCACGTCCGCGAGGTGATCGAGACCGGCGACCACCGGCGCGCAAGGCCCTGCTCCAGGCTCTCGTCGAGGAGATCCGCGTCGTCAGCCGCGCCGAGATCTACCCGTCCCTCTTTGCCCGCGGTTCGACCACTGTCAGGGTCAGCGCCCCCGGCAAGGCACTCTCTACATCTGTGCAGGAGCGACCTGCGCTTTCGCGTCGGCAACTTGTGATCAGCGGCGGATTTGAGGTTCCAATGTCCGCTTGGGCTAGATGATTTGGATGGGGGTGCCGAGTTCCCGAGGGTGTCGGTCCGCTTTTGGTCCGGTAGCTCACCCCCCGGCCGCGGGTGGTGGGAGGGTTAGCTCCCCATCGCCTCCGTCGCCTCCTGAGACCGCCTTCGTATCTCCTCCGGAAGAACGTCCTCGACGTGGGTCGACACATCCCATCGGTGCCCGAAGGGATCCTCGAATTGTCCCGACCGGTCACCGTAGAACTGGTTCTCGACGGGGCGGATCTCGCCCGCTGGTAGGCCGGCCCTGGCGAGTTGCCACGAGATCACCGAGTTTGAGTTCCACATCTCGCGATCCGCCTGATGCCTTGCTGGAACCCGCCCCTCCGAGTCGATGTCACCGACGCGGCTGAGCAGGTCCGCCCCCGTGTTCGCGGGCCGGACATCGACCTGGATCTCGTTCGCCTGAACGGGCTTGATCTCGATGACGATGGTGAGAGGTTGCGGGACGTGAACCGAAAGGGATAGCGGCACCTCGACCAGGCCTTTGTAACGGTTCGAGATGGGCCCGATCTTGATGTCAAGGTCGAGGTCGATCGGAAGAACGGCACAGAACCTGACGAGATCGTCAGGCTCCGGGACCACGCGCACGGATCCGATGCGACCAGTATGTTGCCGTCGCGATCCCTCCCGGCCCTGCCCGGCTCGGCCCCACACGATGTCCGTACCGGCCAGACCCGTAATCGAAGCCTCGATCCTTTCGGCGGTTACTGCGTGGCGAACGAAATTCACACCGAACTGCTCGTAGGACATGTAGTCCTTCATTTACCTCCATGCAGCATCTGGATCAGGTGAAAGTTGGCAGCGCCGAAGGATAAGCCGCCAGGAACGCACCCATGCAGATCAGGCCTACTCCTACGACGCGGCCTAATACATCTCCTCTAGGCATCACCTTCTCTACGAAGATGATGGTCGCTACGACCCCCATCCAGACCAAGTTCATCATCCCGAGCAAGACGAGGACCAGCATCAGACTCCAACAGCACCCCAAACAGTAGAGACCGTGACGGATCCCAACCCGCGGGGGGCCCCATAAGCCTCCCAGGGAAGGCCCGTAATGCATCAAGAGGCCCAGAGGCGAACGGCATTGCGTGAGGCAGACATCTTTGAACTGAGTGAGTTGGTAGATGCCTGCTGCGATGACCAGCACTGCCCCTACCCGGACGGCCGCCGGTCCCATCGGCACCCAGCGGTCGAGTGCGACGACGATCCCATAGAAGAAACGCACCTATAGCCGACCAGACCGCTAGATACCCTCCGACGAAGGTGATCGTCCCCCAAGACGATGCCCCTCTGCTCCTCGCCCACCGCCGGTAGGTGAGGACAACGGGGGAAACCGCGGGGAACATCATCGCCACCATCATCGTGATCCACGTCCCCATGAACAGGAAGATGGCGGCGCCGTTCACGGACGTCCCCATATCCATGTGCGTCTGCGTATCCATGTTCATCATCGCGGGCGTCGTCAGGAGGCCCAGACGCATGTGATCTCCGGCGAGACCGTTCGCGGCGAGCCACGCCGCGGCCGACAGAGCCAGCAAGACCGGAAGGATCACTAGATGGTCGGGACGTCGCCAACCTCCGGCGCTGTAGATCGTCGCCATCGGTTCCTAACCGACTGCGGGTGCCATGCGGTTCTCGCTCGACCACTCGACATTGCAGTAGTAAGCGTTGTTGCCAGTGTGATCGAAGCCGAACCCATCGACCTCCACTCGGGCAGCCGAAGTCGTGCAGATCTTGCCGTCCGTGAAGATGAATCCTCCGGGGATCACCATGTGCACCTCATGCGGATCGCCGCTCACCGGATCGGTGAAGGTCTTCAACTGAACGTCGAGCTTGTCGCCCGCCCGCACCGTGGAATCGGTCTCGTTGTCGACGATCTCGATCGGCTCGAAGTAGGGGCCCTTTATCTCGGAGATGGTGGCAGCCAGGATCTCGAAGGGGAGCCCCGGGTCCTCCCCAGTCAGGATCGGAAGGAGGGCATCGCGCTGCTCGTCGGAAGCGTCGATGAACACCGCAGCCACCCCGTTGCCTTCGTGGATCGCCCCCGGCCACTTCACACCTTCCGCCACCTTCGCCCCCGCCAGATCGACCCGGTCCCGCTCGCCCTTGACCACCTGGAAAGCCACCACACCCTCACAGTTACCGTGGGTGGGGAACCCGCTCATGTTGCAAGGACACCCGAGGGCGCAATTGCATGCCTCGTAATACTTGGCGGTGATATTCCACCCCATCGAGACCTCCTCCGGTCACGGGACGTTCTCGTGGGTTCGTTCTACGCCCATCGACCCGTGACTTCAAGAGGTTGGTTCGCCGTCCCGCTGCCATCATGCCCACTGTGTCGCGGTGCCCCCTAGGGGAGCCGAACGAAAAAGGTCGCATGTGGCTTCTGCAACTCAGGCTCGAAATATGGCGTTCGTTTCGGCATTTGAAAACGAGACCTCAGGGATCTGAGCATCTGGGCTCGTCGGCCACGCTGGTGGGCTGGGGCCCCGTCCGCGTCCGCTATTGCGGATCGAAGCAGAGTTCGGGCTGATGAACGCATGATACCGACGCTTGCTCACGGGAGACGCCAGCGACGTCGGTGAGCCAGACCAGAGCTTCGATACCGAGCGTTGCACGTAGCGAGCACGAGCCGACAAAAGTCGCGCTCTGGGATGCTTTATGCAGTGGTCCCAACGCGTCTTCGATCCAACCCGATGCCGCGGCCTTGGCGAAGCAGAAGCTGCTTGTCTGACTGCCTGGATCCTGGCTCAAGGGACAGGCGAAGCTGAGCGCGCAGCTCGGGTTCGTAATCAAGGATCTGGCGCCCAAACTCCTTGGTAACAGCCTCCACAGCCGGGCCATCGGATCGGCCCCCAAGATCGATCTGCGCGAATACTGCCGAGTGTTCGCTCTGCCCCGATGCCGCAGATCGGCTTGCCCCCCAGCCGCCTCGGCGCTCAAGTTCACGAGGGCCCGCCAGGACCCTCACTTGCGGGACAGAGCGGTAAGTGCTATACGATAAGTATGGATCAAGTACAGGTCAGAATCGCACAGCATGAATACGCGTTTGACGCGGCAGAGGTTCGGCGGCTGCTTCGCAACGTCATGCCGGAGCCGCTGGGAGACCACTTCGTAGTCGTTGGCGGCAGTAGGTTCCCCCCCAAACAAGTGATCAGCCTGGTGACGGGCCTCGACCGGGCCGACTTCAACACCCACCAAGCCCGCCGCATACTGAGCCGACTTGGTTTCACAGTTGGGCGTCGGAGCCACGCGTCGGCGACGGCGTCTCCGCGCCGGCCCGGGCCTCATGGCGGTCGTGAGGCCGATCTACTACGCCCCTTTGCCGGGCGATGGGTCGCCCAACGAGGGCTTGAGGTGCTCGTCGCTGCGGATACCCCCCAGGCGGTTCTACAGTGGCTCGAAAGCAACAACCAACAGGCCGACGCCATGTTCCGGGTGCCTAGCGACGAGAACGAGGCAACCGGAGTGGCACCCGCGTGAGGTTTCCGTTCAAAGAGCTTCCCGGGACCCTCTCGAGCGACTACCTTCGTCCGGCAGTGCCGGTGATCGTGGAGGGCATCCCCCGCGCGCCGCAGCTTTGTCTTCTCGACACGGGTGCCTTGCATAATCGCTTCGGCGCATGGACGGCGGAGGCGGCAGGCATCGACCTGAGTGATGCGGATGAGCAGCGCGTCGCCATGGGAGGGTTCGTCACGAATTCCCGCCAAGCCCCCCTCGGAATGACCCTGGGCGACTTCACATGGGAGGCTCCAGTGTGGTTCTGTGAACCTTGGCCACTTGCCTTTCATCTCCTGGGTCAGGAAGGGTTCTTCCGTTGGTTCAACGTTCGACTACGCGCGGCCGCATATGAGATCGACATCACGCCCGAACGTGACAGCGTTACATTGGCTTAACTGAGTTCTCGCACGATGAACCGCGCACGTATTCCGTCGTGCACAGATGTAGGAAGTGCCCTACCAGTGCCCCCGGCAGAATTCGAACGAATGGGGCACAGCCCGGAACATGCGTGCGTGTCGTTGACCGCCGCCTATCCCTTGTAGCCCGATGCAAAACGATCATTGGGATTTTGGAGGTTCTCGCCCTTCGAGCATCCCCATTAGTTCCGGAGGCTCGAGCTCCTCCAGGGTCGACTCCAGTTGTCGACGCCGGGTGAAAACTGAACACATATAGAGGGTCGGCGATTCTGTCCAGATTTAGACCGGTGTTGACACCACCGATATCACGGACGAACTTCATGCAGTTGCGGGGAAGGTCTAGAGGATGCCGCGATGAACGACTCAACCGTGCTCAAGAGCGATATCGAGGATCTTCCGAACGGTTCGCAAACTGCGCGAGGGCCATGAGCGAGTACATGCTGATTCGAAGCTTGTGGAAACTCCGCGGGCGGAGGCTCACGCAACAGCCGAAGAGCCATCAGTTGGCACTCGCCGATCTTGGCTCTTGACTGAGTCTGTCCAGTACCGCCCTTGGAGGTCCGCCGTTTCATTCTCGGGCTATGCCTCGATCTCCGCGAGAGCAGCCTCCAGGGAGAGACGTGCGTCGAATGTCGTCGGGGCTCCAGACCAGGCCCGCGCTCATCAGCACCGCGAGCGCAGGGGATGCGAGCGTGATCGCGGCCGAGACGAGCAGGGGCCCGGCGACGACGCCGAGCTCAAACAGGATTTCCAGCAAGGCATAGGCCGTCTCCTTCGCGGTTTGGGGGGACGCACGCCCGAATCGTGCCCGTGATCGCCGTCGAGGACGCTATGGAAGTAGAGGAAGCGCGATTACGGTCTCGATCGTTCGGCACATCGCGGGTACCAACGCCGCAAACCTCAGCCCTGGCAGGCATACTTACGGAAGGGCCTCGTGTGATGTGGGGATGGGCGACACGGTGGACGGGATATTTCGTTCTCTTGGATCCAGCGGCCTTTTAGCGGCCGCGATCGGTAGTACGCTCGGGATGGTTGCGCTCTTCATCATCGCCGCGTTTCTCCTCCACCTGACCGGCGAGCCCACGTTCTCCCAAACGCTGGGCTTCGACCACGACGGCACGCTCGAGCTCGGCGCGATCTCTATCTACATCGTCGTGATGTTGAGCCTTGTGTTGCGGTCGCCGTTGGGCACGTGGTTGGCGCTCAAGCGCGGACCACCTGCGGAGATGGCTGACGGTGACCGTCGTCGTGGTGGTGGCTCCTACCCTGGGCTTGCTGAGCATGGGCCAGGTTCCCAGCGCCCCCCGGAGATCCCGTCCTAGAGCCCTACGTGCTCGTTGCGGCGGCGTTTGTCGCCGGCCTGGTCGGGCACCCGGTGGAGGGCTCGAGA
>JACDDL010000092.1 GCA_013817045.1 Actinomycetota bacterium
CCGGGATATGGGTCGCTCCCTTTCCTTCGGATCGACCCCCAGCAGGTCTTTGATGTGCAGGAATCCGAAGACCTGGTCGAGATCGCCTCCATAGACCGGGAGCCTCGAATGTCCGGTTTCGAGGACGACCTTCTCCACATCGGCAGGGGTGGCCATTGCCGGGATGGCGACCACCTCGGTTCGCGGGATCATGACCGCGGCGGCGTCTTTTGCGCTGAAGTCGATCGCTCCCGAGAGAAGCCGGTGCTCGAAGTCCTTGATCAGGCCTTCCTCGGCCGATTCGCGGATCATCGCTCCGATCTCGCCTGCGCTGTGCACGTCTGCTCGCTCGTCGGCGGGCTCGACCCCGAAAAGCCGTGTTCCGGCATTCCCCATTGCGTTGAAGACGGCGATGAACGGCCTGAAGGTGTTCGCGTAGAGCCGAAAAGGGATTGCAATCCACAGCGCGGCTCGTTCTGGATCGGCGATGGCGATGTTCTTGGGGGCCATCTCGCTGAGGACCATGTGCAAGAAGGTGATGATGATCAGCGCCACCACGAAGGAGATTGAATGAGCGATTCCGACGGGGATGGGCGCCACAGAATGGAGCGCCGACTCCAGCAAATGAGCCACGGCAGGTTCTGCCACCCAGCCGAGGCCGAGCGAGGCCATGGTGATCCCAAGCTGAGCCGCCGAGAGCATGAAAGAAAGCTCGTGCGCAGATTTGAGTGCGGTTACGGCCAGGGTGTTGCCATCCTGCGCCCGTTGCTCCAATTTCGAGGTCCTGCTGGCGATAACTGCGAACTCGCCCGCGACGAAGAAGCCGTTGGCCAGCAGCAACCCGATGGCGGCCACTATGGCGATGGCAGTCACCCGACCTCCTCCGCTTTGCCCGCAGCGGGTGTGGCCACCAGCACCTTGTCGATGCGTCGGTTGTCCATGGCCACGACCTTGAACTCCCAGTCCCCGTAGCTCGTTTGGTCGCCTTTCTCGGGGATGCGCTCGAAGCGCGTGAGGAGAAAGCCGGCCAATGTGTCGTAGTCACCCTCCGGAAGGGCAAGGTTGGTCGCATCCTGCAGTTCGTCCCGATGCAGCAGTCCCGAAACCAGGTACACACCTTCGGGCGGCCTGGTGAGCTCGAGGGACGCAGAGGGGTCATATTCGTCTTCTATGTCTCCGACGATCTCCTCGAGCAGGTCCTCTATCGTCAGGATGCCCGCCGTCCCGCCGTACTCGTCCAGGACGATGCCGAGGTGTTTTCTCTCACGTCGCATCTGTGCCAAGAGCGACCCGAGCGCCCGGGATTCTGGCACCAGCAGCGGATCCTGCATCACCTCGGTGACCGACGCCGAGGCCCGGTCGTCGTGTGGGATCCGGTAGATGTCCTTGATGTGAGCCAAACCGATGACGTCGTCCAGATTGCCCCTGTAGACCGGAAACCTCGAGTGCCCGGTGTCCACGGCGACCGACACGAGATCGGCTACCGACGAATCGTGCGGCAGGGCCGCCACCGACACGCGCGGCACCAACGCGTCGCCGGCGGTCTTTTCCCAGAAAGCAATCGATCTCGCCAGCAGCGCGGCCTCCTCTTCCGGAAGCTGGCCGTCCTGGCGCGAAGACTGGATGAGCAGCTCGAGCTCTTCGAGCGACCGTACCGAGCTCAGCTCGTCGCGTGGCTCGATGCCCAGCGCCCGAACGAGGGCGTTGGCCGAGTTGTTCAGTAACAGGATCAGCGGCTTGGCGAGGAGGTTGAGCAGGCGCAGGGGCGTCACCACCGCCAGGCCGATCGGCACGGACCTGGCAACGGCGAGGTTCTTGGGTATCAGCTCGCCGAGCACCATCTGAATCGCCGTGGCCAGCACCAGGGCGAGGGCAATCGAAACGCCCAGGGCCGAGCTCTCCGGTACCCCCAGCCTCTCCAACACGGGAGCCATGGCCTCTCCGATGGTGGGCTCGACGATGAAGCCCACCAGCAGGGACGTGACCGTGATCCCCAACTGGCAGCCGGACAGCTCGAAGGAGAGGTCCTTCAGCGCTTTCAACAGTGAGCGCGCCCCTCGATGACCTTCCTCGGCCAGCCGCTCGACCTTGTTGCGATCTGAGGCGACGAGCGCGAACTCGGCAGCAACGAAGAAGGCGGTCGCGAGGGTGAGGAGAATGATTGCCGCGAGGCCGATCGCGACGTCTATCGCCCACACCTCCTCAGGGCTCTGGAGAGGGGTGGGCGTCTCCACCCTGGAGCAGAACTCATGGCGTCTATCATGCCTCCTATGGCCCAAATAACGCTGGACACGATCGTCAACCTATGTAAGCGCAGGGGTCTCGTGTTCCCCTCCAGTGAGATCTACGGCGGCCTCCGCTCGGCATGGGACTGGGGGCCCCTGGGGGTTGAGCTCAAGCGGAACGTCAAGGCGCAGTGGTGGCGCTCGATGGTCGATCTCAGGGGCGACGTGGTCGGCCTCGAGAGCTCTATCCTGATGGCGCCTTCGGTGTGGGAGGCATCGGGTCACGTCGCCACCTTCACCGACCCGTTGGTCGAATGCACCGCGTGTCACCACCGTTACCGGGCCGATCACATCGACCTCGGGCGCGCCTGCCCGAACTGCGGCCAGGGGCCCGTTTGGACCGAGCCCAGGAACTTCAACCTGATGTTCAAGACCTTCATGGGGCCGGTCGAGGACTCTGCAAATGCCGCCTACCTCCGCCCCGAAACCGCCCAGGGAATGTTCGTTGACTTCGCCACCGTTCAGCAGACGTCGCGCAAGAAGATCCCGTTTGGGATAGCGCAGCAGGGAAAGTCGTTCCGCAACGAGATCACCCCCCACAACTTCGTCTTCCGGACGCGCGAGTTCGAGCAGATGGAAATGGAGTACTTCGTCAAGCCGGGGACCGATGAGGCCTGGCACGATTATTGGGTCAACGAGCGCATGAACTGGTATTCCGATCTGGGCATGCGCACCGAAAGACTCCGCCTGCGGGAGCACGAGGCGGATGAGCTGTCACACTACGCAAAGCGCACGCTCGACATCGAGTACGACTTCCCGGGCATGGGTTGGTCCGAGCTCGAAGGGATAGCCAATCGGACCGACTTCGATCTCAAAGCACACTCCACCCACTCGGGGCAGGACCTCTCGTATTACGACCAGGAGGACGACGAACGCTATGTCCCCTACGTCATCGAGCCGGCTGCGGGAGTCGAGCGCCCCACATTTGCGTTCATGATCGACGCCTACAGGGAAGAGGAGGCGCCCGCCGCCTCGGGAAAGTTGGAGCGCCGGGTGGTGCTCGCCCTCGACAAGCGGCTTGCGCCGACCAAGGTGGCGGTCCTGCCGCTCTCCAAGCATGCCGATCTGGCCCCCGTCGCCGAGCACCTCGCCGACGACGTGCGGCCGCACTGGATAACCGACTTCGACGTCACGGGCTCGATCGGAAAGAGATACCGCCGTCAGGACGAGGTCGGCACCCCCTACTGCGTTACGGTCGACTTCGACACGCTGGCCGATAATCAGGTCACGGTGCGCGACCGGGACTCCATGGATCAGGAGCGCATCCCGATGCAGGGATTGATCGAGTATCTGCGCAAGAGGTTCGAGCCTTGAAGCTCACCGGCACGGTCACGGTTCACGGCGGCGAGCGGGCGAAGAGCGCCGTGGTCGAGGTCCTCAACGCCTCGGGAGATGTCGTCGACCAGGTTCAGGTCGACGATGGGGGCCGCTATCTCTACCACCTCAGTGAAGGCATATGGACGCTTCGGGTCTGGGATGCGCACGGACACAGAGGAAGGGCCCAGGTGCAACTCGACGACGAAGACAAGGTCGTCGATCTCGAACTCGACGAGGGATGAAAGGGGTCACACGCGGTGACTACTACCAAATGGGTGTATGACTTTTCCGAAGGAGACGCCTCCCAGAAGAACCTGCTGGGAGGAAAAGGCGCCAATCTTGCCGAGATGACCAACCTCGGCCTGCCGGTACCGCCTGGCTTCACCATCACGACCGAGGCGTGCAATGCCTACCGGAAGGCGGGCCAGGAGTTTCCCGACGGTTTGTTGGACGAGGCGGCCGAACATCGCAAGTCGTTGGAAGAGGCCATGGGCCGCGCCATCGGCGATCCCAAGGACCCCCTGCTGGTCTCGGTGCGCTCCGGCGCGCCGTTCTCCATGCCCGGAATGATGGACACGGTGCTGAACGTCGGTCTCAACGACGACAGCGTCGAGGGCCTGATCGCCCAGACCGAATCCGAGCGCTTCGCCTGGGACTCCTACCGGAGGCTGCTGCAGATGTACGGCAAGACCGTCATGGGTGTCGAGGGCGAACTCTTCGAAGAGGCGATCGAGGCCGCCAAGGAAAAGAAGGGCGTGTCCAACGACCTCGAGCTCGACACCGAGGACCTCAAGGAGCTGGTCGGCCGCTTCAAGGAGATCGTGGCGAAGGAGGCCGGCCGGGACTTTCCGCAGGATCCGACCGAGCAGCTACACCTGTCGATCGAGGCCGTGTTCAGGTCGTGGGACAACCGGCGCGCCAGGGACTACCGGAGGCGCAACAAGATCTCCGACGACCTCGGGACCGCCGTCAACGTCCAGTCGATGGTCTTCGGCAACAAGGGTGAGGACTCCGGGACCGGTGTCGCGTTCACCCGCGACCCTTCGAGCGGCGAGAAGAAGCCCTACGGGGACTATCTGGTGGACGCGCAGGGCGAGGACGTCGTTGCCGGAATCCGCAACACGCTGAAGCTCGAGGACATGGGTGGGGTGCAGCCCGAGGCATGGGACGAGCTGCAAGGCCACATGGGGACGCTCGAACGCCATTTCAAAGACATGTGCGACATCGAATTCACCGTCGAGCAAGGAAAGTTGTGGCTGCTCCAGACCCGTACCGGGAAGCGCACCGCCCTCGCCGAGTGGGCCATCGCCTACGACATGGTCGAGGAGGGCCTTATCGACGATGTCAAGGCGGTGCGTGACCGTCTGACGGCAGACAAGCTCGACGAGCTCTTCAAGCCACGAATCAGGGCCGAGCTGAAGGACTCGACGGAGCCGGTCGCGACGGGCCTGAACGCGTCTCCAGGCGCAGCCGTCGGCCGGGTGGTGTTCACCGCGGACGACGCGTCGACGTGGGCCGCGGACGGAGAGCCGGTGATCCTCGTACGGCGCGAGACGACCCCGGACGACTACCACGGCATGATTGCAGCCCAGGGAATCCTTACCTCGGCCGGGGGCACCAACTCGCATGCGGCGGTCGTGGCGCGCGGCGAAGGGATCCCGGCGGTGTGTGGCGCCGATTCGATCCGCATCGACCGCAAGGCCAAGCAGTTCAAGGTCAAGGACTCGACTGTGGCCGAGGGCGATTGGATCGCCATCGACGGCACCGATGGAACCATCTATGCCGAGAAGCTCGAGACCGAGCCTTCCGAGCTCGAGAGCGCGATAACGGGCAATGAGGCCGGGCGCAAGAGCGTCCTGTGGCAGGCGTACGAGCGGTTCATGTCGCTCGCCGACGAGAACCGGCGGCTCAAGGTGCGCGCCAACGCGGACACTCCGGACCAATCGACCAACGCACGGATACGCGGTGCCCAGGGCATCGGCCTGTGCCGCACCGAGCACATGTTCCTGGGTGAGGAACGCGTCCGGGCGGTCAGGAAGATGATCTTCGCCGACACCGAAGAGGAGGAGAACGAGGCCTACGACGCCCTGCTGCCCCTCCAGCGGGGGGACTTCGTCGGGATCTTCGAGGCGATGGACGGGCTGCCGGTGACGGTAAGGCTGCTCGACCCACCCCTGCACGAGTTCCTGCCCAATCACGTCGATCTCGCGATCGAAGTCGCATTGGCCGAAGAGCGAACCGACGACGAGGTCAAGCTGCGCGACGAGACGATCTCTCTCGACGCAGCCCGCACGATGCTGCGGAAAGTCGAAGAGCTGCAGGAGGCGAACCCGATGCTCGGATTACGGGGCGTGCGCCTCGGGATACTCAAGCCGGGACTGTACGCGATGCAGACTCGGGCCATCATCGAGGCTGCCTGCGAGGTCGCGAAGAACGGCGGCGACCCCAAACCCGAGGTCATGATCCCGCTCGCCGCCACAGCCGAGGAGCTCCGGCAGATGCGTGAGGAGCTCGATCCGGTGGCCAAAGAGGTCATCGACGCAGCCGGGGTCGATTTGCACGTCGAGTTCGGGACCATGATCGAGTTGCCTCGCGCCGCCGTCACCGCAGGTGAGATTGCCGAGCACGCCGACTTCTTTTCGTATGGCACAAACGACCTTACGCAAACCGCGTTCGGGTTCTCCCGCGATGACATCGGCAAGTTCCTGGCGATGTACGAGGAGCGCAAGCTGGTTCCGGCCAACCCGTTCGTGACGATCGACCGGCCCGGAGTCGGGCGCCTGATGGAGATTGCGTCGGCCGAAGGCAGGGAGGCAAACCCTGCCATCCACCTCGGGATTTGCGGGGAGCATGGCGGCGATCCCGATTCGGTCGCGTTCTGCGAAGAGCTCGGGCTCGAATACGTCTCGTGCTCGCCGTTCAGGGTGCCGGTGGCGCGGCTGGCGGCGGCGCAGGCGGTCCTCGGGAAGGCGGAGTCCAGCTCCAAATAGCCGTGTGGTGTGGCTCACTCGTGGCCTCAGACTGCTCGGCTTTTCGGCTAGCGTCGGCGTGTGGACGCTAGCTACCGAGAACGCACCGAGAGGCTCGAGCTCGAGGTCCTGTCACCGAGGGCTCAACCCGTGTCCCACTCGGGGGGACGGGCCGTACCCGAGCCCCAAGACGCCATCAGAACCGCGTACCAACGGGATCGCGATCGAATCGTCCACAGCAAGGCGTTCAGACGTCTTGCCCACAAAACGCAGGTCTTCCTGGCGCCCGAAGGCGATCACTATCGGGTGCGTCTGACCCACACTCTCGAGGTGACTCAGGTGGCCCGGACGATCGCCCGCGCCCTGAGGCTGAACGAGGACCTCGTGGAGGCGATCTGTCTGGGCCACGATCTCGGACATACGCCGTTCGGCCACCAGGGTGAAGAGATCGTGGCTCGGTTCCACCCCGGCTTTCGGCACAATCTTCAATCGGTGCGGATCGTCGAGGTGCTCGAGCACCTGAATCTCACCTGGGAGGTCAGGAATGGCATCGCCAATCACACATGGTCGATGCCGATGCCGGATTCACTCGAGGGACAGATCGCCCGATATGCAGACCGGATTGCCTATATCAACCACGACATCGATGATGCAATCAGGGCGGGAATCCTTGCCGAGGGGGAGCTGCCCGAGGCGGCGATCGAGGTGCTCGGCAATTCGCACTCTCGTCGCATACACACGATGGTTGCGGATCTCATCGACGCGTCTGCTGAGGGTGACACCATTTCCATGAGTACCGAGGTGTTCGATGCCATGGGGGTCACGCGGGATTTCTTGTTCGAGCGGGTGTACCTGGGCCGGGGCGGACCACCGACTCCAGAAGCCGTTGAGCTCATTGTGCAAGGGCTTCTCGAACACTTCGAGCAACACGGCGCGCCGAACCACGAAGGTTTCGCGCCCTCGCCGACGGGGGCCCCAGATGACATCGACGAACGCGTGCGAGCGGTAGATTATGTGGCGGGGATGACCGACCGCTTTGCCTTGAGAGCGTTTGAGTCTGTAGTGGGCGAACTTCCTCCCGGTGTGGGCGTTCTAGGATGATCGGGTTCTTCCTCACCCGCCGTTATTTTTCTTAGGTAAGCGGGGCAACAGTGGCAAGGATCAGGGAAGAGGACATCGATGCGCTGCGGGACAATGCGCACATAGTTGATGTGGTGGCCGCCTACTCTCCGCTGAAACGCTCTGGAGGGCAGACCTTCAAAGGGCTATGCCCTTTTCATACCGAGAAAACACCCTCATTCACGGTCGACGCTGCAAAGGGTCTATGGCACTGCTTTGGTTGTGGGCGCGGCGGCAATGTCTACCACTTCGTACAAGAAGTAGAGAGCCTTCCGTTTCCCGAAGCGGTCGAATGGCTGGCGCGCAAGAACGGGTTCGACTTGCGGTACGAAGAGTCGCGGCCGGGGGAACAGAGGGCCCAGGGGCTCAAAGCCCGTTTATTGGAGGCGAATGGGGCAGCCGCCGACTTCTTCCAACGGGCATTGCTCACATCACCGGATGCGAGCCAGGCGCGCAGCTATCTCGAGGGCCGCGGGTTCGGCGCTGAGGTAGCGCGGCGGTGGCAGCTGGGGTGGGCGCCGGGGCGGGACACGCTCTGCAAGGAACTGTTGGCCCACAGCTTTTCCACAGATGAAATCATCCGGGCGGACCTCGGCCGCAAGAGCGAGCGCGACGGGAGTCTCTACGACACCTTCAGGGGCCGCATAGTCTTTCCGACCAAAAGCCTGCAGGGCGACGTCGTCGGCTTCGGAGCGCGCGCGATGGGCGATGCTCAGCCGAAGTACCTGAACACCTCCGAGACTCCGGTTTTCGCGAAGTCCCGTCTGATGTACGGGCTCGATCGCGCCAAATCAGGCATCTCTCGCGGTGTCGCAATAGTCGTGGAGGGGTACACCGATGTCATAGCGCTGCACGAGGCGGGCATCACCGAGGCGGTCGCCACGAACGGTGTGGCGCTGGGGGAGTCGCACTTTGAGCTGCTCAAGAAGTTCACGGACCGCATCGTGTTGATGTTCGACGCGGACGAGGCGGGCAGAGGCGCAACCGACCGGAGCTTCGGGATTCATCACCGGATCGGCCTCGAAGTTCTTGTTGGCCCCCTTCCTGCGGGCCATGATCCGGCGGACGTCGTGGCCGAGGACGGCGCCGCAGGAATCCGGAAGGTGATGCAGGGGGCCGAGCCGCTGTTACAGCACAAGCTCGAGCAGACCATCGAAAAAGTGACGCTCGATACGCCCGAAGCGCGCTCCAGGGCGGTGCGGGAGGCTGCGAAAGTGCTAGTCTGGCAACCCGACGTAATCGCTCGACACGAATACGCATTCATGGCGGCACGGATGATCGGAGTGGACCCGGACGCAGTTCAAAGGGCGGTCAGTGAGCAGCTTGGAGCCACCTGGGAGCGGACCGATGCGATCGAGCGGGATCGCGACCGCCGTCTCCCCGGACATGTGAAGGTAGAATTGGAGGCGTTACAAATTTTGACCACTCGCACTCAGGAATCGGGTGCATGGATGCCCAAGTTGTCCGAGAAGAGCTTTACCTCTCCGGCTCGAAGGGAACTATTTCGAAACCTCTCTCCGGGCGCTTTCAGCAGCATGGCCAGCGCCGCCGAGCAGCTCTCGCCCGACGCCTTGTCGCTCTACACCGAGCTGACGGTCGGCGCCGAGGCAACGAATGGAGATGTGCAGGCTTCGGAGGTATTTGCGCGTTTGCACATCTTCCAGCTCGAGCGCGAGATAAAGGGCCGTCGAGCGACGCTCCAGGAGGTCAACCCACTGAACGACCCGGCCAAGCACGACGCTCTCTTTACCGAGCTGGTCGGCCTGGAGGCCGAGCGGCGAGACTTACTGCGTACTCTCCGGGGGGATGAAGCATGACGGAACCGGGGTTCACGAAGTCGCCGGTAGGTTCAGAAACCGACACTCAGGCAGGCGGTACGCTTACAGAGATCGCACCCGACCGTATCGAAGTGGAAACGATTCTGCGAAATGCGCGCGCAGAGGGATCGATAACCGGCGCTGATCTTGCAGAGAAATTGTCTGTGCTCGACCTTACCCCTGATGCCACCGACCTCATCTACCAACGCCTCATCGACATGGGCGTCGATATCGTTGAGGAGGAGGGGATCGTTGAAGAGGAAGAGGAACCGGGCGACCCGGTGGAGACGACCGCCGATGTTGATGAGGGACGCGCAAAGGCGCGCCGAGAGGTTGAGCTTGCCCTAAAGGCGCCGAGCAACGATCCCGTCCGGATGTATCTCAAAGAGATCGGAAGGGTCCCTCTTCTTACCGCTCAGGAAGAGGTTTCTCTGGCCAAGAGATATGAGGCCGGGATGCTTGCGACCGAGCGGTTGGCATCAGAAGGCGAGCGCTTGCCCCGCCCAAAGGTCGCCGAGCTTATGGTGGTTCAGCACGACGGAGCCCTCGCCAAGCGTCACCTGGTGGAGGCGAACCTGCGTTTGGTTGTTTCGATCGCAAAGCGTTATGTAGGGCGAGGCATGGCCTTCTTGGACTTGATCCAGGAAGGCAACATGGGGCTGATAAGGGCGGTAGAGAAGTTCGACTACGACAAGGGATTCAAGTTCTCGACCTATGCGACCTGGTGGATTCGTCAGGCGATAACGCGCGCCATTGCAGATCAGGCGCGCACGATCCGAATCCCGGTGCACATGGTCGAGACCATCAACAAGCTGCTGCGGATTCAAAGGCAGTTGCTCCAGGACCTGGGTCGCGAGCCGACCACCGACGAAATCGGCAAGCAGATGGAGCTTTCATCGGAAAAGGTGCGGGAGATCCAGAAGATCTCCCAGGAGCCTGTGTCACTCGAGACTCCCATAGGCGAAGAAGAGGATTCGCACCTGGGCGACTTCATCGAAGACTCAGAGGCTGTCGTGCCGCTGGAGCGCGCATCATTCCGCTTGTTGCAGGAACAGCTCGAGTCGGTGCTGCATACGCTTGCCGACCGTGAAAAGGACGTCATCCGTCTAAGGTTCGGATTGGTCGACGGTCAGCCCCGTACCCTCGAAGAGGTGGGCAAGAAATTCGGTGTTACACGCGAGCGCATCCGGCAGATCGAATCGAAGACGCTCTCGAAGCTCCGGCATCCCTCGAGGAGTCAGAAGCTCCGGGACTACCTCGAGTAGAGATGAGTTGAGCCGGC
>JACDDL010000093.1 GCA_013817045.1 Actinomycetota bacterium
GTCCCCGTCTACTCCACGAACTCGCCGGAGCAGGTGGCCCATATCGCGGGCCATTCGGATTCCAAGGTGATTGTTTGTCAGGACCAAGACCAGTTGGCGAAGGTGTTAGAGGTACGCGCCGAGCTTCCACATCTCGTGAAGGCGGTCGTCATTGACGGTGATGTGCCCTCCGACGATTTCGTCATGTCCTGGTCCGAGTTGCTCGATGCAGGCGATGACGCCGCCCAGGAAGGTCCTCGCCCGGACGAACTTGCAACTCTGATCTACACCTCGGGCACCACGGGACCACCGAAAGCGGTGATGCTTACCCATGCCAACCTGTGGTGGACCTGCGGGGCGACGGAGGACTTGTTGGCCGTCCGCATGACGGGCGCCCGCACGATTTCATACCTTCCGTTGTCCCACATTGCAGAACGGATGTTTTCGCATCTGCTGCAGATCTACTACGGGTCCCAGACCTGGTTCGCAGAGTCGATCGACACGCTCGTGGACGACATGAAGGAATGCAAACCCACCTACTTCTTCGGTGTCCCGCGCGTGTGGGAGAAGTTCCATAGCCGCATCGAGCAACGGCTTGCGGAAGCAGATCCCGACGACCGGAAGACGAAGCTTGCACGCAGGGCGCTGGAGGTCGGCCGCCGGCGGGCGGAGGCCGAGCAGGACGCGGTGGCGCGCGGCGGCGTGCTCGCCGACGCAAAAATTCCGCTCGGCACGAAGGTTCAGCACGCCATCCTGGACCGGCTTGTGCTCCACAAGATACGCGCAGCCTTGGGCCTGGCCAGCTGCCATACGGTGCTGTCGGCGTCCGCGCCCCTGCAACCAGATCTCGTGTGGTTCTTTCACTCACTCGGATTGGGAGTCGCCGAAGGCTACGGGCAGTCGGAGGACAACGGCCCCACCTCTTGGAACGATCCGGGCGCAGTGAAGATCGGCACCGTCGGGAGGCCACTTTCCGGCGTGGAGGTGAAGATCGCCGATGACGGAGAGATCCTCGTGCGCGGAGGCAACGTCACCTCCGGTTACTACAACGACGAGGACTCGACCAGGGAGTTGCTCGACGACGACGGCTGGATGCACTCGGGTGACATCGGCCACATCGACGACACCGGCTACCTGAGCGTTACCGACAGAAAGAAAGATCTGATCATCACCGCGGGCGGCAAGAACATCGCACCGCAGGAGATCGAAGGCATGATTCAGATCAGCCCCCTGATCTCGCAGGTGTTGGTGACCGGTGATCGGAAGCCATACCTCACCGCATTGATCACGCTTGATCCCGAAAGGGCGTCCGCGTGGGCGAAGGAACGAGGCGTCGACGGTGATGTGGCCGCCATAGCCGGTCACGAGTTGACTCTCAAGGAGATCGAGGCCCATATTGCAGAGGCCAACGACAAGCTGTCGCGGGCCGAGGGCGTCAAGAGGTTTCGCGTCCTCGACCGCGATTTCGAGTTGGGGCTGGACGAGATCACCCCGACGATGAAGGTAAAACGCCGGCGCATCAACGCTCTCTATAAGGATGTCATCGAAGAGATGTACGGGGACGGCGCGCCGGGGGCGGCCGCCGCAAAGGCTCCGCAGCCGGAATAGCGCGCCACTTCACGGCGCCATGCAGAGATCGGCTTTCTGAGTAGCGCCCACTTCAACGGCGCGGGCGTATGCTTGTGGGGCTGCGGCTACCTCAAAGGAGGCGACAGTGCCGGTGACGATATTGGATGTGCGCGCGTTCAAGCAGCGCGGCGAACGTTTCGCAATGCTTACGGCCTACGACGCGCCCTCGGCGCGCCTTCTCGACGAGGCTGGGATTCCAGTCATCCTGGTGGGAGACACCCTGGGCATGGTGGTGCTCGGTCATCCCACGACCATCCCGGTCACCATGGACGACATGGTGCATCACACCGCCGCGGTCGTGCGCGGCGCCCAGAACGCTTTGGTGGTCGGTGACATGCCGTTCATGAGCTACCAGGCCTCGGTCGACGACGCCGTCCGGAATGCCGGACGCCTCCTGAAGGAAGGGGGGGCTGGGGCCGTCAAGCTCGAGGGCGCGGGGCGGAGCGTCGAGGTCGCGGCGCGCCTGACCGAGGCCGGCATTCCGGTGATGGGACACCTGGGGCTTACGCCTCAGTCGGTGAAGCAGTTGAGCGGCCATCGGGTCCAGGGCAAGACCGAGGAAGCCGCCGCCCGGATCCGGTCGAGCGCCAAGGAGCTCGAGGCTGCAGGCGCCTTCGCAGTCGTGCTCGAGGCGGTGCCCTCGGTCGTCGCTCAGGAGGTGACGTCCGGTCTCGCCATCCCCACGATCGGGATCGGCGCGGGACCACATTGCGATGCTCAGGTGCTGGTGTGGCACGACTTCCTGGGTATCACCGAGGGGCGGCTCCCGCGCTTCGTCAAGACATACGCCTCGCTCGGCGCTGAAATTCGAGCCGCCGCCGGCGCCTTCGCCCGAGAGGTAGCCGACGGGACCTACCCTGGCCCCGAGCACACCTATTGACGACCTGCAACCCGAAGCGATAACTGCGTCCCGGCGCGCCGAACCGGGCCAAGGGCGCCGACCCGCCACACCCGGCGCGCCCGCCCCTCGGCGAACCCTTCAGTTGGCCGGGTGCCCGGTCGATACGCGGGCGTGAGTACCGAGACTTCCACCAGGTGCCCCGCGTGTGGAGGACTGAACCGATCCGACTCCGAGTGGTGCGGCCAGTGCTTCGCCTCGCTGACCGGTCCCGAGAGCGCTCACGCGCCCATCGCCACGGCCCCCCCGGGCTCCAGCAGCGAGCCGGGTAGCCGGCGCGCCGAGGCCACCCACCCGCCCCCCGACGTCGGGGAGCGGCGCGCCGAGCCGGGCCCCAGAGGCGGCGTCTTCAGGGTCGAGGAGGGGGGCGGCGTCAGTTGGCAGTGTTCTCAGTGCGCCACCACCAACTCGCTCGACGCCGACGTCTGCACCGCGTGCGGCACTTCGTTCGTCACGACGATGAAGCCGGATGAGCCAATCGGGCCCGAACGCGACCCCGGAACCGCCGCGATGCTCTCGCTCTTCATGCCGGGCGCGGGGCACGGCTATCTGGGGCTATGGGGTCAGGCCGTGTCCCGGGCGATCCTCGGCCTGTGGGTTTCAGGGATCGTCTTGCTGGCGGGCCTTCAGGAAGGAGCGGGCTCGGGACTCATAGCCATCGTTTTCGGCGCCGCGTCCTTTGGCCTCTGGATCGTGACCGCGCACGACGCCTACCGGGAGGCCGGTCACGACTCCGGCGCCGTTATCCTCAAGGGCCGGACCTTCCTCTTTACGGTGCTGGGGCTGCTGCTGATGCTCCTCGGCATGTTGGTGGTTTCCGGCCTGCGCGCAAGCGCGGTGTGACCCCCAGTCACCTCACCTGCATCCAATCTTCACTGTTCAGGCTGATCTCGATCGCCGGGCTCCGACCTCCCATCCGTCAGCACGTGATCCGAGACGGACGGGGCGTTGTCGCCCGGGTCGGAGCGATGAGGTGGTCTCGACGATCGCCAACACCTTGGAGAGGAGCAACTGTGGGGCGAAATGGTCGTAGAGCAACCGTTTTGCCCCAAAGATTTTGCCCCAAAGACAAGGAAACTGCGTGTGGGCGCGCCGTCAGGAAAGCCGGGTCAGGGGAGAGGAGGGCCCAGTCAGGGGAGGCGCGCCGGGTTCAGCGGGCCGTCCGGGCCCTCCACCGCCCAGGACCCGCCCCGGAAGGCCGCGCCGACCCGCCCCGCTCCGTCGAGCGCGAGCAAGCCGGCCTCCAGCGGATCGACCTCCCCCAGGTACCGGATAACCCTCTCGCACGCGCTCTGGGGGTCGAGCCCGCCCTCCACCAACGCTCCGGCGCGAAAGCACGCCAGCGTCTCCAGGAACAGCTCGCCCACCCCGGTGCCAACGACCGCCACCTCGGCCGAGGCGTAGATGCCCGCTCCGAAGATCGGTGAGTCGCCGACGCGCCCCGGCATCTGGCCGAAGACTCCCCCCGTGGAGGACCCGGCGGCGAGATGGGCGGCGACGTCCAGGGCCACTGCGCCCACCGTGTCGACGTGCTCGGAGGCGCCGTAGCGATCGAGGGCCAGCTCCCCCGAAGCCTCCGCCCTCGCCCAGCGCTCATGCTGCTCCGCCGTCGAACCCTCGAGGCGCTCCAGGCCCTCTCCCACCTCGAGGGCGGCCTCGCCGATCAGGAGCACGTGAGGAGTGTCCTCCAGCACCCGGCGCGCCAGTGATATCGGATGGCGCACGTCCACCCCCGCCACCCCCGCGAAGCGCCCTGCGGCGCCGTCCGCCAGGCCCGCATCGAGCTCGACCTTGCCGCGGCGGTTCAGCACCGAGCCGAGCCCGGCGTTGAGCGCGGGATTGTCCTCGAGGCTTCGCACGGAGGCCTCCACCGCGTCGAGCGCGCCGGCCGCCCCCAGACCGGCGCGCCGGGGCCCCTCGAGGGACGGGAGCTCCTCTCGCTCGCGCCCCGAGACTCCGCCATGCACATAGATCAGATTCAAACCGACGCCTCCATCTGCCTTAGGTGCACGTGGCCGTAGCATTCCGCGGATGCCGATCCACATTGTCTCCGACCTCCACGGCGCGTCCGACGCATTGAGGAAGGCGGTCCCGGAAGGTTCCACGCTCGTGCTTCTCGGAGACCTCATCAACTTCCTGGACTACACCTCGATGACCGGGATTCTGACCGAGGTGTTCGCCGTCGACACCGTCGCCGAGGTGGTTCGGCTGCGCACCCAGGGCCGCGCCGTGGAGGCGCGTGAGGTCATGAACCGGCGCTCCGAAGGGCGTGAGGAAGAGATCCGGCGCGCCGTCACCAAGCGCATGACGGCACAGTACGAGGAGGTTTTCAGCGCCCTCGTCGATCCCACCTACCTCATCTTGGGCAACGTGGACTCGCCCGAGACCACCCACGATTTCGCCCAGAGGTTCCCCGCCGTCACCGAGGCCGACGGACGTGTGTGGGTGCTGGATGGCGAGCGGTTCGGCTTCGTGGGCGGTGCGCTGCCCTCGCCGCTCCACGTCGCGGGAGAGGTCACCCACGAGCAGATGCGGGCGAAGCTCGACGGGCTCGGAGAGGTGGACGTCCTCTGCTCCCACATTCCCCCCGCCGTCCCGGAGCTTTGCTACGACACGCTCGCAGGGAAGCTCGAACGAGGGAGTGAGGATCTTCTCGGCTACATAGTCGATGTCCAGCCGCGGCGCGCCTATTTCGGGCACGTCCATCAACCGCTGACCTCGATGCTCCATGTCGGCCGGACTCTGTGCGTCAACACCGGCTACTTCCGCGCCACGACGAGATCGTGGCCCCACCAGGGCGCGCCGATCACCTAGGTCGAGCCCACCGGTGTGCATCGGCGGCCTTGCCCCGTCCTCGACCAGGGGCGCGCCCGAGCCCATATGGGGCGGGAGGCGGGACAATGCACCCCTCAGCCTTATCCTGCAGTGATGTTAGAGACTCCTGCGGCGATCGGCGTCGACATAGGCGGCACCAAGGTCAAGGGCGGAATCGTCTCCAGCAAGGGTGCGCTTCTCAGCCGTGTCGAGCACGACACCGACGTGCATGCGGGTACCAAATCGATCCTCGCCACGGTGCACGAGCTGTTGGAGCGATCGGACGAGCTCGGCGTGGACATTCAATCCATCGGCGTCGGCGCGGCGGGCTTCATCGATTCGAGATCCGGCACGGTCGTCTTCGCGGCCAACCTGGTCTACGACGACCCCAAGGTGGCTGAGGCGTTGAAGGCCCGGTTCGGTCTGCCGGTGGTCGTGGACAACGACGCCAACGCCGCCACCTGGGGAGAGAGGATCTTCGGGACGGCTCAGGGCACAGCGAATGTGGCCTTGTTGACCATCGGAACCGGCATCGGGAGCGGCTTCATCGTCAACGGCGAGCTGTTGCGCGGCGCCACCGGCGCCGGCGCCGAGGTCGGCCACACCGTGGTGGATCCGAGCGGCCCCCTTTGCGGGTGCGGGTTGAAAGGGTGTTTCGAGCAGCTTGCCGCCGGACGTGCAATCGCCCGGCTGGCCAGAGAGGGAGTCACTGAGAATCCCGAGAGCGCAATCATGAGCTTCGCAAGCTCGGTCGAGGACATCACCGCCCGCGATGTCGCCAGGGCGGCCGCTGGGTTCGACGAGACTGCGTGCCGGGTCCTTCGGCGCGCCGGTCAGGCCCTCGGTGTGGGTATGTCAAACGTCGTAAACATCTTCGACCCGGAGGTGATCGTGCTCGGCGGGGGAATCATCAAGGTAGGCGAGCCCTACCTGGGGCCGGCGCGCGATCAACTCGTGAAGATGACCACGTCGCAGCGACGGAGACCGATCCGGGTCGACGTGACGTCGCTGGGCGCGGAGTCGGGCATTATCGGAGCGGCCGCACTCGCCCTTGATCAGGCGGCCTAAGCGCTCGAGGCTTGGAGGAGAACGTGACGACTTCGCATGGGGGACCGGAGGGACAAGCCGGGATCGGCAGGCTCAAGGAGCTGTGGATGTTCCTACCGCAGCTATTGAAGCTGATGTACGAGCTGTTGCGCGACCCCAGGGTGCCCTCCCGGAACAAGGCCATCGTTGCGGTGGTCGCCGGGTATCTCCTGCTGCCCTTTGACATCATTCCCGACTTCATTCCCTTCATCGGACAGGCAGACGACCTGGTGCTGGTGGCGTTCGCCCTCGACCAGATCCTCAACCGGGTTCCGGAGGAAATCGTGCTCGAGCACTGGGAGGGCGACGACGACGTGCTCGAGGTCGTGCGCGAGGTCCTGGGGGTGGCGACGGCTCCCCTGCGGGGACGCTGGCAACGCTTCATGCCCTTTTAGTGCCCCCTCGCACAGATCAACGAGGCCTCGACGCAGGCGCTGCCGGCCCGACGAGGCTCTGACCATGACGGAAGCGGCCGAGCGCGCCCCGTGAGCGGCGCAGGCGCAGTGGTCGCCCTGGTACTGCTCGAGTGGACCACGGGATGGCTGGCCGTTGCCGCGTGGACCCAGTCGTGGGCGGTGATCCGGCGAGGGCACTTCCGTATCACGGCCTGGGCAACGCTCATCCTGGGCGGCCTGGCGGCGGTGGCCTATCGCTCTATCGAGGTCGGGGGTATCCAGAGCCGGGCCGTCTTGGCTACCGTGGTCGCCATCGCGCTCTACGTTGCGGTCCAATACTCCCGAACCGACGTCCCCGGGGCGGTGATGGGCGCCGCTGCGGGCACGGGCGGGGCTCTCGCCCTGATCGGCTCCGCGGGGCTCATAGCGGCGTGGCCTCAGCCTATGGCGGCCCTGCAGCTGCTGGCGGGAGCGGCGCTCCTGGGGGCGGTGAGCAACGGGATGATGCTGGGGCACTGGTATCTCAATCAGCCCGGATTGCAGACCTGGGCGTTGGCGCGCCTGACCCTGCTCTGCCTGGTAGCGACCGGCGCCTCCGGCGTCGTCGGAGTGCTGGGGGCAGGGCGTCTGACCGGGGCGTCCACGGCCGGGGCCGCCTTCGGCCTCCCCGGCGCGGGTGACTCCTTCGGGCTGGCCTTCTTCCTCGTCTGGGCCGTCCTGCTCGGATTCACGGGTGTGGTCGTGTGGGCGGCGCGCCGGTGCGTGGCGATCCGCTCGATCCAGTCGGCCACCGGTCTCTACTACGTGGCCATCCTGACCGCGGGGGTGTCCGAGTTCGTGGTCCGCTACCTCATGGTCAACGCAGCGTGACCTGGCTCCGCTATGGCACGGACGGCGGCGACCCGGCCGACGCCCGCATGGGTGCCACAGAGTGAGCGACGCCCGCATGGGTGCCACAGAGTGAGCGGGGCCCGCCTGGGGGTGACCCTCCCCCAGTTCACCGGGGACCAGGACGAGGTTCTGGAGGGCGCCCGGCGCGCCGAAGCCGCCGGGCTGGACTCGGTCTGGCTGTTCGACCACCTCTGGCCACTTCCCCCGCAGCGGAGGGAGGGTGGCGCACCCGTCGGGGCGTCGGCCCAGGGCAAGGAGGACGGCGGGCGCCGGACAAGGGACGTGCCGGTCCTGGAAGCGTGGACGACCCTTGCCTATGTCGCCGCCGCCACCCGGAGCATCACGATCGGCACACTGGTCACGCGTTCGTCCCTCCGTCACCCCGCCGTGCTCGCCAAGATGGCGGCCACGGCCGGCGCCATCGCCCCCGGGAGGATCATCCTCGGAATCGGGAGCGGAGACCTCAAGAGCCGAACCGAGAACGAGGCCTACGGGCTGCCCTACTGGTCGGGCGCGGCCCGCCGGGAACAGCTCGTCTCGACCGTCGGGACACTCCGGGGCCTCTTCGAAGCGGCGACCTCCGGAGGGACGGTCACGAGAGACGACGGGTACGTCCTCCTCGAGAATCTGCCTGCGAGCCCACGGGTGGCCGAGGCTCCGAGGCTGTGGGTGGGCGGCAACTCGGGGTGGGTTGCGGAGTTCGCAGGGCGCGCCGCCGACGGCTGGAACGCCTGGGGCGTTCCCGTTGGTGCTTTCGCCGAGTCGGGGGCGAGGGCCACGGCGGCCGCTGCGGGACGTCCCATCGATCTCTCCTGGGCGGGCGGGGTCGTCCTGGGGAGCTCCGAGGGGGACGCGCTCAAGCGATTGGGAAACCGGAACCCGACCGGGCTGCTGGTCGGCGCGCCGGAGCGGATCGCCGACTCGCTTAGGGCGCTGGCCGGGGCGGGGGGAAATCACCTGATTGCGTCGTTGCCGTCCCCCATCGACCCGGAGTGCATCGAGCTTCTCGCCGCCGAGGTCAGGCCTCTGCTTGCCCCGGCCGGGGACTGAGTCGGGGGCGAGGATCACAAAGCTTCTGATCGTCCGACACGGAGTCACCGAGTGGAACCGTGAGGGGCTCGCCCAGGGAATGGCCGACATCGATCTTGACGAGGAGGGGCGCCGGCAGGCACACGCAGTGGCCTCCAGTCTGGCTTCCTTCGACATCGACGCGGTCTTCTCGAGCGATCTCAGCCGGGCGGTCCACACCGCCGAACCCATCGCGCAACGGCACGGGCTGGAGGTCGTCCAGGATCCCGACTTCCGGGAGGTTGACCAGGGCGAATGGACTGGGCTCACAACCCACGAGATTCGGCGACGGTGGCCCGACCTCTGGGGCCCCGCCCGCCACTATTCGGCGCGCCCCGGAGGCGAGTCTCCCCAACAGGTCCGCCGGCGCATGCTGCGAGGGGTGGCAGGCGTGGTCAGGGGACACCCGGGGCAGACCGTGGTGATCGTCAGCCACGGCGCGGCGATCCGGTGGCTCAGCGCGGAGGCGCTCGGCTACGAGGACCGGCGCGCCGCGCGCATACGGGGACTGAGCAACGCAGGGGTGGTGACCATGGATGGGCGCCTCGAGGATGGGCGATTGGTGCTCGAGAACCTCGTCCGGCTGGACGGAGGAGCCCCGGACCTCGACGATCCCAATATCTGAGACCTTCCTGTAATACTGTAATCAACGGTGCCACCTCCTCGTGAATCCCCACACGACCTCGAGCGTTGGTTCAGGCAGCGCGTCCCCTCGGAGTGGTTCAGCGTTCCCCCCTACGTTCGAGCCGACCGGGACGAGATCCTGGTGATAGGGGAGCTGCCGAAACCGATCCTCCCTGCACCCGCAGGGGACCACGAAGGGGCCCTGGCCGAGGCCGCACGCATCGAGGACTTCAGGGCCAAGACGCGCGACGGACGGGTCCTGATCGCCGCCGAGGCCGAGCATCTCTTCGGCCGGAGCGTGTCGTGGGGCGCCATTTGCGGGGACACCAGCGAGGTGTTCACCACGCTGAGCGTCCCGGTGATGACGAGACTTCGAATGGGGGAGCGGGGTGTGCTCGACACCCTGGTCGATGCAGGCGTGGCACGAAGCCGGAGCGACGCCCTCGCCTGGTGCGTGCGCCTGGTGGCCCGCCACGAACAAGACTGGATAACAGAGCTACAACAAGCCCTGGTACACGTAAAACAAGTCAGATCCAAAGGCCCCAACTGACTCGGGGGCTGCTTCCTTTCGGTAAGAGCTGCTACGGAGCCACCATGAGCGGGCCTCAATGGAGCGGCTGCTAGGTTGAAGCAATGGAATTCAGACGGATCGAGCGATTTCCGCCATACGTCTTCTCCATAGTCAACGACCTGAAGCTTGCGGCGCGACGTGCGGGCGAGGACGTCATCGATCTCGGGATGGGGAACCCCGACATCCCAACTCCCGATGCCGTGGTCGAGAAGCTCAAGGAGGCCGTCGACAATCCGCGCAATCACCGTTATTCGTCCTCGAAAGGCATACCGAAGCTGCGCGGCGCGATCTGCGATCTCTACGAGCGGGCCTGGGGCGTGACCCTGGACCCGAACACCGAGGCCACTGCGACAATCGGCGCGAAGGAGGGCATCTCCCACCTTGCCTGGGTGTTGCTCGAACCGGGTGACTCGGTGCTCGTGCCCGAGCCCACCTACCCGATCCACACCTATGCCATGATCCTTTCGGGCGCCAACGTCACTACGGTCCCGCTCGAGCTCGAATCCGACTTCTTCGCAGACCTGGTAACGGCTTACGAGCGCTCGGAGCCCAAGCCGCGCGTCGTGCTTTGCTCGTTCCCGCACAACCCGACGACCGCGGTGGTCGGCTTGGAGTTCTTCGAGCAGCTGATCGAGTTCGCCAAGTCGAGAGGGATGATGGTGGTTCACGATCTTGCCTACGCTGACCTGGTCTTCGATGCGGAACGAGCACCGTCGATGATGCAGGTGCCAGGCGCCAAAGACGTCGGTGTCGAGTTCTTCTCGATGTCGAAGTCGTACTCGATGCCGGGATGGAGGCTCGCATTCGCCG
>JACDDL010000294.1 GCA_013817045.1 Actinomycetota bacterium
CTTCGATCCCCTCCGCTTCACCGTCATCCATCTCGGAGAAGATGTCAGGCCCCCACACCTTGACGTATTCGACGGTTTCCGGATGGATATAGATCGTTAGCCTCTTCTGGCCTTCCCACCACTCGAAGACGACGTTGCCATGCGCATCGGCGACGACGTTGGGAGCCATCCATCGTATTCCGGTCGTCAAAGTGTCTTCGTACAGGCCCTCTATCCAGACGAAAGCGTGGCCGATAGCCTCTTGGTTCGGGGCCGCCGCATCGTAACCGTTCCATCCTTCTCGCCATGACAGGAGGGCGTCGAGCTCGGTCCAGGTTTTCCAGAAAGGCTTACCAAAATCAGCCAAGATCCTGCTGCCATAACTGTACCTGCGTGAAGAGATTGCTCATGAGACCTTCATCAGGCGAATCCACAGAATAGGCGCCCCAGAATAGTGCGTTAGTTCAGGCATCGAACCGGCCTATCGAGGAGCGTTTGCGGATGTTCAGTGCCATCTTGTTGCTATATTAGCCGGTCGGTGCCCCTCACGAAAGCAACGGGATTACGCTTACACTGCGAGGGCTAAACTCGTACAAGTCGGCGAGCGGTGTTTCGGCCGCAGGAGCGCCTTTGATCTTCGGTGAGGAAACCGAGCGGCATCAGGCTACCCGGCGGGCGAGCGCCAACGTGACTATTGCCGTGGCCGCCACGACCGTCCCGGCCAGAGAGCGTCGCGAACCCGCCGAGGGCAACGACCAAGCCGGCGATCGTCGCGCCCGACCCGGTTTACCTTCGTGATCGCTCATGTGCCTGATAGCAGTCGTGCCAGATCTCCTTCCTCCAGGGCGATGCCGAAAGTCCACCGGAGGATGTCGGCGAACTCGTGCCCGGCCGGCTCGCGGCTTTCGGCTGGATCTTCATCCGACGGAACGGCTGTTGCGCCCGAACCCGCCTGTGTCGATACCCCAGGCCACGATGCGCTGCGGGTGAATGCGGATCACGGGCTCCGGCTTCTCGATGGCCTCAGCACTCCCGCGGATCTCGATCCCCCGTGGCCGCCACGGCTTTGTGGAGGCGAGATCGTCCACGACGAGGGCGGCACGCCCGGATCGCGCAATGTCGCGGAACTTCTTGGTGTTCGTCAGGTCGTGCCCGCGGATGTCCATGGTGTCGAGATGTTGGTTGTAGGAGATCATTCCGACAGGCGCGACGTGCGGGATTCCGTCCGGGCCTACGGTCGCGAGGCGTCCAAGGAGGCCGCTACCGAGGTACTCGATCTCGTTCGTGGTGAAGACGCTCATTGATCTCTCCGGGACCACCACTCGATGAGGTTCGCGTCGGGATCGTAGAAGTAGTAGGAGATGGCGTCCATCCAATCGAGGTTTACCGGCCCGTACACCTCCACACCCTTGCGCCGCACGTGCCCCACGGCATCATCGAGCCTATCCTGGGGAACCTCGAAGGCGTAATGCACGGCTCCCCAGCGCTCGCCTTCGAGTCGCGGGGAGTGTTGCTCGAAGAGCAGAGGTCCCTTTCGCAAGGCTATGCGCTGCGCCTCTCCCGGCGTCCCGGCCCAGAACCAGGCCCACTCGTCGTCGGCCTCCTTCTCCGACGTCAGACCAACCACTTCCTCATAGAAGCGGGCCGAGGACCGGACGTCCTTCACTACCAGCACGAGTTCCAAGATACCGCTGCTGAACATCGCATACCTCCCTGCAGTGTCTTCGGTTGTACGTGTCCCGGCGGTGCTCATTGGGCGCGAGGAGCCCCGGACTCGACATCGTAGAGCTTGAGCTCTATCAGGTAGCCGTCCGGGTCTCGCACGTACAGGGCTCCCCCAGATCCTCGGGCGCCCACGACGTTCTCCGACCGGCGTTCGATCTCCACGCCTGCGCCCGTGAGGCGTCCGGACAGCGCATCCAGGTTCGTACCCTCGACCACCAGGGCGAGGTGATCGTAGCCCCCGGTGGAAACAGTCTCGAAGGTGGGATCCGGCCTCAGATGCAAGATGAACTCGGGCGTTACCCGGAGCGAGACGCGGGGATGCTCTCCGCGCTCATACTCCTCCAGGCCGAACGGCTCGAGACCAAGGACGTCGCGGTAGAAGTCCAGAGACCTCTCGAGGTCCTTTACCCGCCAGTTTGTGTGGTCAGCATCGGTTATCTTCATCGTTCTCCTGAGCCCTTTCGTAGTAAGTCTCGCAAGTCGGGGCGCTTTAACTTTCGTTGGTCAGGTGACGAGCAGCGTCTTGCCAACGGTGGCGCGAGACTCGATGGCCGCGTGGGCATCAGCGGCCCGTTCCAGCGGGAACCGCTGCCCGATCACAGGCCGCAACCGGCCTGCCGCCGCGGCGCGCTCGGCGTAGCCCCCCGAACCGCCGGTGCTCGCGACCACCCGCTTCCCTATCAGTCGTTCGTCGGCCTCAACGCCGACCGACGCGACCCACCCGCCGACGCCGTTGCCTGGGATCATCGGCAACCCCTTCTCGAACGGCCCGAAACCACTCGCACGGAACATGGTCTCGACGAAGGTGATGTTGGCGAACGCCACCTCGATCAACGCCTGCCCGGGACCGGGAACCGGGTCAGGGGCGTCGGCCGCGACGAGCATCTCAGGCCCACCGAACTCCGTTAACCACACCGCTTTCATCGCCGTTCACCACCCTTCGGTTCGTTCTGCGTGGACCCGGACAAGCCCTTCACCGGGGCGGGTTCGTCGGTGGCTGGGTGATCGTTATCCGACCTTCGCCGTCGGCCCGTTTCGTTCCTTCCTTCGCTCGTAGTTCATGCGGAAGAGCTCCAGGGCTCCTGGCACATCTTCGGCACTTCGTATCCGGTAGCTCGCCGTTGTCCGGCTGTTCGGAAATGCGGGATGAGGGATCGCCCGCCCGGAGCGGATCAACTCGTCCCTGACCTCTCTGGGGAACCGGAAGTCGGCGTGGCCGTCGTCGTGGACGTGCCCGATCTGGGGTCCTCCTGTCTCAGGGTCTCCGTACCTGTAGCCGGTGACGCCGATCCCACCAGGACCGTCTTCGTCCCTCTTCTTGAAGACCCCATCCCAGCCCAAGACCTCGCGCTCTATCTGGGCCAACGGTTCATCGTTCATTTGGTTCCTCCTACTCCTGGTCTGACTTGTGCGCTTACATCTTGCGACGGGA
>JACDDL010000007.1 GCA_013817045.1 Actinomycetota bacterium
CTTCAAGTCCCAGCCGCGCACGAGCTCCCGGCTCCGGGAGAACGAATCGAAAGCCCCAACTCTCTCGAGCACGATTACGGGCACTATTACCGCCCACCACGTGAGGAGCACAAGGCCCGGAATGATGAGCAGCAGCAAGCCGATTCCAATGGCGATCCCGGCCGCGATGGATGCAACCGCCACGGACCCGATCCTTGCCCCGCCCCGGCTGAGCGTATTGCCGATCGAAAGATCGGCGCGTCCATCGCGAATATCGCTGACGGCTTCTACCAGGGCCGCCTGTACGAGGAAGTAACCGATGACCGACAGCACCGACGCGATTATGAGGGCGAAGATGCTGTCGGCCGAGGCAGCAACCGCCTGGAGGACGGCTATCGCCGCAAAGATGACGAAGGCGACGATAAAAAGGTGAGCAAAGTGCTTCTTATAGAGGTCAAGGGCCTGCCCGATGACGCCATCTGTGGGATTCATTGCTCCATTACGCCCGATATGAGCCTGGGATGCAAGGATCGCCGGGGAATAGGGGCGTAGCAAATCTCCGATCACCACCCAACTGTGCCCGCCACCGCGCCGTCGGCACGCACGCCCATGATGTATAGTGATATACATCATGAAGCGAACTCAGATATACCTTGACGAGGAGCAGGACCGCAAGCTCGAGCGGCGCGCCCGCGCCGCTGCGGTGACCAAATCGGCGCTCATCCGTGAAGCCATCGATCGCTTCCTGCGCCGGGAGCCAACGCCGAGCGACATTGAATCGGCCCTTGCGGAGACCGACGGCGCCATTCCCGACATCGAAGTACCTTCGCGCGACGAGTGGGATCGAGGATATGGCTAGGGTTGTTCTCGACACAGACGTGTTGATCGACCACCTGGGCGGAAAAGACGCTCTCTCTTCAGAGCTCAGCGGGTCTTCTTATTCGACGGTCACCAGAGCGGAGCTATACAGCTGGAAGCAAGCCGATGAGTCGATCATCGATCGACTGTTGGATCAGTTCGACGAGGTCTCTGTGGACCGGTTCGTAGCGGAAGAGGCCGGGCGCATCCGGCGTGAGTTCGGGGTGCGGTTGCCGGATGCTTTGATAGCCGCGACGGCCATTCGCGTGAAACGACCGTTGTTCACGCGCAACGTTCGGAACTACCGCAGAATCAAGAGACTGCGGCTGCACCCAAGCGATCGGTGAGCGAATCGGCAACGGGGAATGCCGGCTGATCGGATCTCTGCCGACCCGGGTCTGTTAGGTCCCGGCAAGGCCCCCCGCAAGTGAAGCCTGTAGTGCGCGCCGAGCCAGAGCGTAGAACACCACGGCGGGGATGACGTAGATAATGGCGAGGGCGGCGAGAAAGCCCCAGTCGACCTGCGTATAGGAGACCCAGGCGCGAAACAGCCCGATCGAGATCGGAATTTTGTCTTGATCGGAGATCAGGACGAGTGGAATGAGGAACTCGTTCCATGCGCCGATGAATGCGATGAGCGCGCCGGCTCCAACACCGGGGCCGGCCAGTGGTAGCACCACCCGGAAGGCGGCCTGCAGTCGGTTGGCGCCGTCGACCCACGCGGCCTCTTCGATCTCTATCGGTACGGTGTCGAAGAAACCCTTCATTATCCACAGGGCCAAAGGCGCCTCGATCGCGGCAAGTATCAGAATGACGCCATGGTAGGTGTTGAGGAAGCCGAGATCGGTAGCGATAACGTACAAAGGAGCGATGGTCGCAGTCGGAGGGATGACACGAGTGAGAAGGATCCCGAGCATCAGCACGCGGCGACCGCGAAAATCATAACGCGACAACGCGTACCCGGCCAAGGTGGTGACCACCACGAGGATGATGGTCGCTCCACCAGCGTAGATCAAACTGTTGGCCATTAATCGCACACCGTCTTCGTTGGCGAACAGGTTGGTGAAGTTCCCGAGTGTCCAAGCCTTGGGCACCTCGACAGAGATCGATGCATCGCTATCGAAGGCCGCAAGCAACAGCCACGAGAAGGGAATCAAGGCGAAGAGGGCGAGCGCGCTTAGCAGGAGGTAGGCTCCGATCTTGCCGGTGCTGTGGCCGCCGGACGATCCCTTCGTGCCCTGGAGGCGACCGCCCGCCGCGACCTTCTCTTCGGCGGTGACATCGACGCTCATACCTGGTCCCTCATCAACCGCACGTAGTAGGTGCCCAGACCGAGGAGAATGGCCAGCAGCAGGACGCCCGCGGCACTCCCGTAGCCAATCTCGAAGAACTGGAAGGCCTGGTTGTAGATGTAGATGCCGATGATCTCCGTGGCGTTGCCGGGCCCGCCGCGCGTGAGGAAGTAAACGAGGCCGAAGATTCCAAAGGTTGTGATCGTTGTGAGCATCAAGAAGGTAAGGATCTGCGGCCTGAGAAGCGGGATGGTTACACGGCGGAGCTGCTGCCATGCGCTGGCCCCGTCCACCATAGATGCCTCGAGCACGTCGCGCGGCACTCCCTCAAGCGCCGCGATGAACAGAACCATTGCGAACGATAATCCGCGCCAGATATTCACGATGGTGACCGTCTCCATGGCGTAGTCCTGAAGCCACTGGATTGGACCGGCTCCGAGGACTCCGATCATGCGATTGATGAGCCCGGATTCGGTTCCATTGACCATGCTCGCCCAGGTCAACGCGGCGACGGTCTCGGGCACTGCAAGGGGCAGCACGAAGATGACCGCGAATACCGGCACGGCGCGCAGTCTCCATCCAGGGCGATTAGCCATCAGATAGGCGATCAGGAACGCAAAAAGTGTTTGGCCGACGATCGCCGAGAAGAACACGAACGTGACCGTGCGCAATAGTGAGGCGTAGAAATCTGCGTCGGCCAACAAGCGCGTGTAATTGTCGAGTCCGACGAACGAGGGATTCATGGCGGTAAGCCCGGTTAGCGCTCTGTTTGTGAAGCTCTGGTAAAGCGCCCAGAGGGCGGGCCACACCAGAAAGACCCCTATGAGTATCAGCGCGGGCGCAAGAAAAGCCATGACGGTCAACCGGTCCCGCCAGCCGTCAACCCGCCTCATGTTCCCTCCCTCCCGATTATCGCTTCAGACGGTTGAAGCCTCCGAACGACACCCAACGCTGCGCGCTAGAGAGACTTGACGTTCTCTTCTCCGAGAAGCTCGGTTGCCCGTTCAGCGAGGAACTCCGCTGCTTCTTCGCCGCTCATCCGGCCGGTGATGACCTGCTCGGTCGCTTCACCAACGGCTTGCACGATTTTGTCCGTACCAGGCAGCGCAACGAACGAGCGTGCCTTGGGGAGCTGGCGTTCGGCATCGATCAAGAAGTCATAGTCGCTGTAGGGTGGCACGTTTCTGAGGTCGTCGCGTGGTGACGCAGCGCCTACGGTCACCGCGTTCTGAGCCATGAAGTCGCCGCTCGCCAGCCACTTGACCAGCTCCCAGGCCTCCTCGGGGTTCTCCGTGTCGGCGGAGATGGCCCACACCCACCCGCTCGAACCCCACACAAAGGTGTCGTCGCCGTTTTCCGTCGGGAACTCCCAAGTCGAGACCTTCTTGAACAGGCCGTCGATTGGAGCTGCGCCCTCGGGCCCCCAGTCGAAGATCCAGCACCACGTACCGCAGGTTGTCGCCACCAAGTCTCCCTTGGGGAAGGCCTCGTACTTGGTCGGCACCCACGGTTCCGGGTTCAGCAGCGGATCGACCGGCATCACGCCGGCTTCGGTCAGCGACTCGTAGTAGGTGAGAACGGCTGTTAGGCCCGGGCTCGCGACGATCCACTTGGACTCCTCAGCGTCGTAAAGCGAACTACCAGTCCCCAGCATCAGGTGTATGAAGCCCTCGAAAAACGTCCCGCCGCCCCAAGCCTCACCGGCAGGGAAGAGCAGGGATGGCTCACCAGATTTGCGTGTCACCTGCGTCATGCGATCGAGTAGGTCGTCCCAGCTCTGCGGTTGTGCGGTGGAGATGCCGTCCGATTGCAGCACGTCCTTCCGGTAGAAGAGCTGAACGATCTGGGCCTCACGTGGGACTGCGTAGGTCTTGCCATCTGGCTGCACCAACTCTTCCCGCAGCTGCTCGTAGAAGTGTTCGTCCCAGTCGGTCCACTCCTCGGTCATCGGAGTAAGGTCGAGCAGAAAACCGCTGGTTGCGAAATCCACTGTGCTGCTATTGCCGAATGATGCGACGTCGGGCGCGTTGCCAGAGTTGTAGTCGAGGGTCAGCTTGGTGGCGAACTGCGTATCTTCGGCCGGCCCCTCGAGCAGCTCGACCGAGATCTTTTTGCCTTGCTCTTCCATGTCTTGCTCGAATTGAGGAAGAAGTTTCTTCAGCAGCTCGACGCGCGGCTCTTGATGATCGAGCAACGTGAGCTCAACTGGTCCTCCGCTGCCGCCGCCGGAGTCGGCCGTGCATGCCGCCGTCACTGCTATTACAGCTAGCGCCAGAGCAAGTGTAAGCGCGGGCCTGCGAAGATGCCTTTTCGAGGTGGAAGCCATCGTATCAATCCCCTCTTCCCCGTGACCTGGTACTAGACCCCAGCAATTCGACAACTCCCTGTTCGTTGACGGAGTATAGCTTGCAGAAACCCGGTTCGTCCGGCGCAGGTTAGCCCCTTAGGGAGAGTGAGCGCTCGTCAACGGCGTGGGTGTTGGAAGAGAGTGCAGGAGAAGCGCCGACTTATCTCGGCGCGCCGTACAGCTCTTCCTCTGAGATAACGGGGGGGCTGTCGGGCTCGCCCTGGCGCCGCAGGCGCCGGCGCGCCGAGAACATCGTGCCCTTGGTGGGAACTGTCGGCGCGAACTTGGTCATGCCCATCCCGTCCATGTCGAGGAAGGTACCCTCCATGTCACCGTTGCGGCTGTAGAGCTCGTGCCAGAAGCCCGTCCCCCCGGTGTTGCGAATGAGCGACTGCCACCAATCCTTGTGAATCCCCGAGCGCGTCCATCGTTCCAGCGACTCGAAGTCGCGCCAGTACTGCCGCATCCCGACATGAAGGGGCCAGAGGGAGAAAATCAGGTTCTCGTGAAGCAGCAGACCATCCGGGCGATCGGCGACGGATTTGCCGATCTGCGGACCAAAGCGCCCGAGCGTCTTGATCCCACGGGGTGCTTTCACCTTCATCCCCAAGTACACCACGATCAGATCGGGCCACTCGGATAAATCGGGCGTCCAGCGCTCTACCGGCTTGGGCTGCCCAGTGCGTTGCTCGCCCACGGAATCCTCCTGTCTCGCGACGAATGATTCTTGCGGACGAAGATACCGTCTTTCGCAGTGAACAGAATTTCAGTCTTGGGCGGCGGCGAAGGCTCGCCACCCGGTTCGATACGAGATCGTCGAATCGACAGGCAGGCCGGTACACTCCCGGAGCGGAAGTATCAGCTTGCGCTCATCTGCGTTCACCTTGTGGCGGAAATCGAATGCATTGAACATGTTGCTGGACTGGCGGTCCCGCCGGGTCAACTGCTCGAGACCGAAGATGTCTTCGATGAAGCGAACCACCGACGACAGCTCGTAGGTTGTGTGGTCGATGTATCCCGCTTTTGCATAGGGGGAGATGATCAGCATGGGGACGCGGGGGCCGAGACCCATGACGTCGTAGTGCGGGGGAGGAACATGATCGAAGAAACCCCCGAAGTCGTCCCACGACATGAAGATGGCGGTGCTCTTCCAGTACTTCGAGCGCATGATGGCGTTGATGTATCGGACCGCCCAGTTCTCGCTCTTGCAGACGCTCGTCCCCGCCCCCGGATGGTCGTTGAAGCCAGTCGGTGGAATCACCCAGGAGACCTCCTTCAGCCGCTGTTGTCTTACATCTTCGGTGGCCTGCTGGGGCGTAACGACGTTAGGCCCCCAGTATTTCGAGTACCTGATGTGCTTGATCGCATGCAAGGCGTTTCGCCAATCCCCCGGCGTGGCGTAGTAGCGCCACGAGATCCCGGCGTCGTTGAGCTCGTCCGGCAGGACTCTGAAGTCAAAGCATGGCCGAACTACTTCGTAGAACTCCTCGATTCGCTCGAGGTCGGAGATCTCCTCCGCATCCATCACCACTTTGCGCTCCGTGGGCGACAGCCTTGTGAAGCGATTGATGGTCTCGCCTCGGTCAGAGCAGTAGGCGCCGACGCGGCCGTTCTTCTCTCTCGAGAAGAGCCCTCGGTTCAGTTTGTTGCCGGTCACCCTGCCGGCCTGCGCGCCGACCGTGTATAGATGGGCCGGGAAGGTCGGACCGTACATCGGAGAGAAGGTTCGATCCCCGAGCACGAAGTTGTCGGCGTAGGCCCAGTAGTTCGGTATCCCTTCCCTCGTGAACGACGTGTATCCGTCGAGCGAAGCACCACCGATCGGGATGAGGTCGAACCCATCCATCCGTCCCCCATTGATTGCCCGGACTCCATCGAGGAACTCGTGTCCGAGATCATGGGTAAGGACGTCGGTGGCGACGCGAAGATCGACCATCTCACCGGTCGATATCCGGCCGCGGCTGACACCATCGGCACCCGGGTAGCGGCCGAAGTAGTTGTCGAAGGTACGGTTCTCTTTGATCAGGAAGACGACACGCTCGATGGGGGACTTGGCCCCCTCTGCCGGGGGTGACGGCTCCCTAGCAACCTCGGGCCTGCCTTCCTGGAGCCCCGGAGGACGCTTGGACGCGCCGGGCTCGTCGAAGTAGGCGCTGCCGGCGGCCAAGATGATGATGCCGCCAAGCACCGCGATCCAGGTGGACCGGCGGCCGGTGGCGCGCCGGGTCGAGCCCTTGTCTGAGGTGGACATTGGCAACAGACTATTCAACAGGACGGCTGCGGGGCGATAGAGAACACAGCAGAACATGATCATGCCTCAGGAGCCTCCGGTGATAACGAGACGCCGGCGTCCAAGCGGGATCAGGGGTGCGCCGCACGGGTATCCTGCTCGCGACGAATGCTTGAGGCCCACTTCCGGAGTGATCTAAGAGGTGGATGAGATGTCGAGGAGGCGGTGCGGGTGACTTCTGAGGACGGACTACGGTTTGTCACGGACAACCATCGTGCGGTGCTGGTCACCCAGCGGTCCGGCGGAGGGCTACAGACATCGCCGGTGACTGCCGGGGCAGACGATGATGGTTACGTCGTGATCAGCAGCAGAGAGACCGCCTACAAGGTGCGTAACTTGAGGCGTGATGCAAGGGCCACCCTATGTATCTTCACTGATGACTTCTTCGGCCCCTGGATTCAGATAGAAGGCGACGCACACGTGGTGCCACTGCCCGGCGCTATGGATGGTCTGGTCGACTACTACCGCCGCATCAGTGGAGAGCATCCCGACTGGGATGAGTACAGGAATGTGATGCAACAGGAGAAGCGGGCCCTGATTCGTGTTTCCATCGACAAGGTGGGACCGGCTCGGGCCGGATAGCAGCAGCAAGGACGATCTATGGCCATGTGATCACGAGCAAACCCCTGAAGCTGGCGCATACCTCCCAGGGAGTAGGGCGAGGTAGCTCAGGGGGCGATGACATCGGGCTCCAGGAGTCTTACCGTGGACCGGTGAGGACAGAATTCGGACCGCCGCATCCCCGGCGTTTTTTCTGGGGCAGCCGCGTGGCTCTGCCGGTGGTCGTGGCTGTTATACAGGTGATGGGAACCACCTTCGCGGCCGGTCATGGGCCAAGCCGGCGGTCCTTGGACCTTCTTGCCTATGTCCTGCTCGTTGCGGGACCGGCCGCCCTGACGGCACGCTGGAAGTATCCGGTCCCCGTTCTGCTCGGCACCTTCGCCGTTGTCACCGCCTACGAATTGCTTGGCTACGCGGACGGCCCAATCTTCATCTCGCTCGCCATCGCAGTTGTAGCCGCAATCATGCAGGGACACCGGAGAGTGGCGATAGCGACGGTGGCACTCGGCTACGGCGCCTTCGTCTGGGGTGAATTCGCCCTCGGGCTCGACGGCGCCCCGAAGCTGCAGGAGGCGATCGCCGTCGGAGCGTGGCTGACCGCCCTCCTGGCCGTGCCAGAAGTCTTTCGCGTGAGGCGAGAGCGCTTTATCGAGGCGTCCCGGGCCCGGGCGGAGGAAAGTAAGCGCCGCGCAAGCGAGGAGCGGCTGCGCATCGCACAGGAGTTGCACGACGTGCTCGCGCACAACATCTCCCTGATCAATGTTCAAGCCGGCAGCGCGTTGCATCTGCTGGATGAGCGTCCCGACCAGGCGCGGCCCGCGCTCGCCGCCATCAAGGAGGCGAGCAATGAGGCGCTCGGGGAGCTGCGGTCGGTTCTCGACGTGCTGCGGGAGGGAAGCAACGGAGCGCCTCGCTCGCCGACGCCCGGATTGGATCAGCTCGATACCTTGATCGCCCGTAGTCGAGCGGCGGGGCTCGAGGTGAGCAAGCGGGTGGAAGGGACCCCGGCTGCTCTTCCCGCATCCGTCGATAGGGCAGCCTTTCGCATCGTTCAGGAATCCCTCACCAACGTGACGCGGCATGCCGGCGGTGCGAACGCAGCCGTGACGCTCCGGTACAGAGCGCAGGACCTCGAGATTGTGGTCGAAGACGACGGGAGGGGGGCGTCCGCTCCCCATCGGGAGAGTGGGAACGGGATACCCGGAATGCGGGAGCGGGCCCTGGCACTGGGTGGAGAGTTCGAGGCCGGCCGCAGGACAGAGGGCGGGTGGCGTGTGCTCGCCCGTCTTCCCTATCAGACGCAGGCGCAAGGCGCGTCGTGATAACTGTTCTGATCGTCGACGATCAGGCGCTGGTGCGCGGCGGTTTCCGGGCGCTGCTCGACGCGCAAGATGACATCGAGGTGGTCGGTGAGGCCGAGGAGGGGGAGGTCGCGATATGCCTCGCCCGTAAGTTGACGCCCGACGTGATTCTCATGGACATCCGGATGCCTGGGGTCGACGGGCTCGAAGCCACGAAGCGGATCACCTCCGATCAGCAGCTGCGCGACACCAGGGTGGTCATCCTTACGACCTTCGACCTCGACGAGTATGTCTTCGAGGCGCTCCGGACTGGAGCGAGCGGGTTTCTGGTCAAGAACACCGAACCCGCGGAGTTGATTCGTGGGGTGCGAGTTGTGGCCGGAGGAGATGCGCTGCTTTCCCCCGGAGTGACGCGCAAGCTGGTCGCGGAGTTTGCTCAACACGCGAAGGAGCCTCACAAGGATGTCTCCCTCACAGCCCTTACCGAACGCGAGAGAGAGGTGATGGCGCTCGTGGGCGAGGGCCTCTCCAATGCCGAGATCGCCGAGCGTCTGTTCGTGAGTCCCGCAACCGCGAAGACTCATGTGAGCAGGACGATGGTGAAGCTCGGAGTGCGCGACCGGGCTCAGCTCGTCGTCCTGGCTTACGAATCCGGCCTCGTACGGCCAGGATGGCTCGAGTAGACCTACGCTGCGCGGAGTAGTCCCCGAATGGAGGCTTGCCTCCGGTGTGGTAGCGCCAAACGGTTCCCCCATACGACGACATCGGGATCGAAATCCACGACCATGAGCTCCGTTGGGAACGAAGGACCGCAAAGGCGGTCGAGAGAGAAAGGGAGTTTCATGGAGTCGGCAATCCTGTTGGCATCACAAAGCCACGAGTTCGGCGCGGCCGGAGGGTGGTGGCCCATCTTTCCGCTCCTGTGGTTCGCGTTGATCGTGGGAGGGTTCTTCTTCTTCGGCTCGCGCATGCGGCGAGGCGCGCAGCAGCATCCCTTCCGGTCGGGTGAGGCGGTTCTCGCAGAACGTTACGCACGCGGCGAGGTCACCGAAGAGGAGTATCGGGAGCGCCTGGCGGTCCTGAGGCAACGGCGTCAGTAGCTCGGCGTTCACAAGAAAAGGAGAGGGCTCCCACTATCGGGAGCCCTCTTTGTGATGTGTATCTGGCGCCGCGCATCCGGTGGCGACCGGCGCAGGTTACTTGACCGGCCAGACGATCTCGGTCTCGAAGCGGCTCGGGTCCTTCACCTCACTGGGATCGTTGAGGTAGACGTCGAACGGGGGGTTGGCAGTCGACAGACCCTGCTTGTCGATCCACACCTCCATCTCCCGATAAGCCATCCCGAGCTCGTCGTATGGCCCGACGTGCAACGCATGGGCGGCCCGCTCCCCGGGGAAGGTCCGCAGAGCGAACCCCTCCGGCGCGTCCGAGACTCCCGTGACCGGCGCGCAGCACTCGATTGTCCATGAGTCCTCGGACATCCGGTGGTAGACGAGGCGCGGGGGGCCGGCCGGGGTGATCCCCTTCTGGCCGATGAGGTCGTAGAGGCGTTCGTAAGTGGCGCCAGAATCGGTGCTGATGCCCTCGGGCGAGGTTTCGAGCGTAAGGCCGATCACCTCGGTGGGTTCGAGCTCTTTGATCTTGATGTCGTAGGTCATGACGGCTCCTTTCTTGATGAAGTCCTCGACGCGCCTGAGCTTCTGCTCGTCGCGCCGGACGTGCTCCTCCAGGACGGCTCGGTGGGCGTCCAGTCGGACGCGCACTTTGTCGGCATCGGACTCGGTCACAAGCTCGCGGATGTCATCGAGAGGCATGTCGAGGGTGCGAAGGATGGCGATGGCGCGGGCCACCGGCGCCTGATCGGGCCGGTAGTAGCGGTAGTTCGTTGCGGGGTCCACGTAAGCGGGGTGCAGCAGGCCCGACTCGTCGTAGAGCCGGAGAGCCTTGATGCTCAGCCAGCACATCCTCTGAGAACTGTCCGATGGTCAACAGATCGGTCACTTTCACCTCCTTTCCGACAGGAGCCTGGAGCCTCCCCCTAGGGGAGAGTCAAGAGCTCTTGACGAAGGACTCTGGCCGATCAGGCCTCGCCGCTCTCCACGGTTTCGAGGATCCGTGTCTGGGGGGTGCCGACCAGAGCAGGAGCGTTCTCCTGGGAGGGCCAGACTCTTTCCCGCAAGGCGGCGAGAAAGGCCTGAGCCTCTTCGGTGCTGGCGAAGTCGAGATCGATCACCACGTAGTTGGTGTCGTCCACGGGTTGGCGGATGGTGTGCCGGCGAACCCCGGCCTGCGCTCGGAAGTCCGCGAATCGGTCGAACGCCGACTTCCACTCGGTGAAGTCGGTGATCCCATGTTCGATGTGAAGCGTTGGCATAACGACTCCTTGGGTGCGGGACTGTTGGGAGAATGTGTGTGGGCTCGATGGTGACTCGCTCTTGTCGTGGACCCCAGCTTTTTGGGACTTCGCTCCTCCCCAGCCCAGGACTAGAATCTCATCGTTTCTTGCGTGCAGGCATCCGAGGCCATGGTGCCAACGACGACATCTTCCGGCCTGAGCAACAGTTTATTACCGGGACCGGCCTCCGCTCTCGGAAAAGAGGCCTGAGCGGGGAGCCTCTTGGCAGATTCGGGGGGCCCGCGACCAGCATCATATAACCTCCTCGTTCTCGGACGTGGACTGTATGCGGCGGAGTACTCTCGGCAGGTCTCGAAGCACCAGGCCGCCCTGTGGGCCGCGGCCGAATATCCTGGATGGGGCCGCTTGATACGCAGCGCATTGATCTGGCGCTCTGAATGGAGGAACGAGGACGTGGACCAGGCAAGCACCTACCCTGAGGTGTCTCGTTTTCGTACGATTCGCCACAACTCGGGTCATGGGGCAGGACCAGGGGAACAAGGACGCCCAGCCAAGGGGCCCACGTTCGGCGTGATATTTGTCAACGATGCCCACTTTGGTTGGCCCGTCAGATTTCCGGTCTCGGTACCATGAGCTCAGAAGCTCCGTCGCAAGACGAGCTTGACCGGCGAAACGAAAAGGCGCGCCGGTCGTGGGCCAAACAAGCGCCCCGATACGACAAGGCCATCGACTTCTTCGAAAGGCGCGTGTTCGGCTCTGAACATCGGGAATGGGCTTGTTCCAGGGCGTCGGGTCAGACGCTCGAGGTTGCGATTGGAACAGGCTTGAACCTGATGCATTATCCGGACGAGGTGTCCCTCACAGGCATTGACCTCAGTCCGGAGATGCTCGGTATTGCCCGCAAGAGGGCAGCTTCGTCCGGTCGAGGCGCGGACCTGAGGGAAGCGGACGCGCACCGATTGCCTTTCCACGATGCAACCTTCGACACGGTCGTCAGCACCTACTCGCTGTGTAACATCCCTGACCCTCGCCGGGCCGTGGGTGAGATGAAGCGTGTCCTGCGACCCGGTGGGAGGCTGGTCCTCGTCGACCACATCCGTAGCTCGATAGGGCTGATCTTCTGGCTCCAGAAGGGGATCGAGTTCTTTTCGCGCCGGGTAGACGGCGAATACATGACCCGGCGTCCGCTGGAGCAGGTGATTGCGGAAGGGTTCGTTGTTCAGGAGCGAGATCGAACGCGCGCCGGGGTTATCGAGCGCCTTGTCGCGATCAAGCCCAATCAGTAGGTGTGCAAGCATTTGTTCGAGCGAAATTTGAGGTGCCTTCTCTCCGCCGCCTTCCCGCCCCCCCCTTGCGTCTGGACCGGCTCAAAGGGGACCGCGTCCACGATCCGCACCTCGGCGGGTACACTCGTGGGGCGCCTGGCTGCGGCGGGTACTCGTGGGGCGCCTGGCTGCGCCCTAGCGTACTCGATCAGGCTTACTGGGAGGAAACATCTTCCACGGCGGTCTCCCCCGTGGTTTTTCGACCGGACGACCTGGCGCGCTCCTCCTGAGGCGGGATGTGCGCGGGGTGGTGATTTGAGGTGGATGGGGACCGAGACCGCGACCTCTTTAAGGATGCGCCGCAACCTCGATCCTTCGACTGGCGCCAATCCCTGGAGGACCCCCTGATCAAGGCATTAGAATAATAATCAGGGCTGCTTGGTGACTATCGGGGCCCGGTGTGATGATCCAGCGCTCGTGACCGAGCGGATAGGGGGAGGAAGGATGCATTCACTCGCAGCAAAGAAGACCCTTGCGCTCGTCTTCGCGCTCGCTGTGGTGGCGATGGCGTGCACGAGGGAAGAGGAAGGAGGAGGGGGAGGGACGCAGGGAGAAACCCAGGCGGCCCAGGGCGACGAGACGACCCTCCTCGACGAGATCAAGGAGCGCGGCACGCTTCGATGCGGGGTCAACAACACCGTGCCGGGCTTCGGCTTCGACCCGGGCACGGGAGAGATCGAGGGTTTCGACATCGACTTCTGCAGGGCGTTTGCGACGGCGATTCTCGGTGACTCGGAGGCCATCGACCTGGTTCCAATCGACGCCGACAATCGCTTCATCGCACTTCAAAACGGCGACTACGACGTGCTCGTGCGCAATACAACGTGGACGACCAGCAGGGACGGGGCCGAGGGCGTCGCGTTCATGCACGTCAATTTCTACGACGGCCAGGCCCTAATGGTGCGCAAGGGCGACTTCTCCTCAATCGACGAGATGGATGGCACGAACATCTGCGTCACAACCGGGACGACAACGGAGCTGAACCTCGCTGACTACTTCGGTGCGCGCGACCTCGACTTCGAGCCCATCGCCTTCGAGGAGAACCCACAGCTCCAAAGGGCCTTCATCTCGGGACGATGCGATGGGTGGACGTCGGACCGGTCGCAGCTCGCCGGCATTCGCAGCCAGTGGCCCGAGGAGGAGGGCGGGCCGGAATCCCTCGTCATCTTCGACGAGGTCATATCAAAGGAGCCGCTCGCACCCGGAGTCCTCGACACGGAGATCGAGCTGCACGACGCGCTCGATGCAGTGGTCAACGGCCTCATCCTCGCCGAGGAGCTCGGCGTCACGAGCTCCAACGTCGAGGACACTGCGGAGGATCCCGGCGAGGGGCCGGTCGCGGCGCTGCTTGGTGCACCGGTCCTGGATCCGGAGACAGGTGAGTCCGCTCCCCTCGACAGCGGGCTCGGGATTGCCAACGACTTCATGATCGACGTGATCTCGGCGGTGGGTAACTATGGGGAGATATTCGACCGTCATGTGGGGTCCTCGTCCGACCTCGAGCTGGAACGGGGCATAAACGCCCTGTGGACCGACGGGGGCATCCAGTACGCCATACCGTTCCGATAGGAAACCGGTGTGTCCGAAACGGGCCCGTCGTCAGCCCCTTTGACTGATGGGGAATTGAAGGAGGCGGCGCGTCCTTCCCCGTGGAGGGACGTGCGCGTTCTGCGCGCGGCCGGACAAGTGTTATTCGTCGTCATCCTCGTCGTGATCGCACGCGAGATGTATCTGAACGCGACCTTTGCCATCGGCTCGGCGGGCCGAGAGCTTTCTTATACCTACCTCGACAGTCGTGCGGGGTTCGCTATCAAAGAGCACATCGTCGGCTACTCGTCCAACCAGCCTCTGTACAAGGCATTCTTGGTCGGCGCCACGAACGCCATGCTGGTTGGCGCCGCTGGGATCGTGATGGCCACCGTCCTCGGGGTCCTGATCGGAGTAGCCAGGCTTTCCCCGAACTGGATGGTCAGGAAGATCGCTCTTGTCTACGTAGAGGTATTTCGCAACACCCCACTTCTGGTTCAGGTGATCTTTTGGTACGTCGCGGTCATCCTGGCCATTCCTCGAATCGAGGACAGCGTCTCTGTATTCGGCCTCGCGTTCGTGTCGAACCGCGGGGCCGCGCTGCCGGCGATCCGGAGCGGGGCCGACTTCGGGACGTGGTCGCTGTTCGCCTTGGCCGCCCTCCTTGTCGCGGCGATTGTATGGCGATGGCGGACACGCGTACATGAGCGCACCGGCGGACCGCACTACCGGTGGCTGTCATCGCTAGCCGTGATGGCGGTCCTGGCTGCTGCAGGCTATGTGATCGTCGGCGACGCCTTCAAAGTCGAGGTGCCGGAGCTCATCGCCCACGGCTATTCGGGGGGTTTGCAGATGAGCCCCGAGTTCGCCGGCATCCTGGTGGCGCTTGTCTTCTACACCGCGGCGTTCATCGGTGAGATCGTGCGAGGCAGCATCCTGGCCGTGTCCAAGGGGCAGAAAGAGGCGGCCCAGGCGCTCGGGCTAAGCCCGGGGCAACAGCTCCGCCTCGTCGTATTGCCGCAGGCGATGAGAACCGCCATCCCCCCGATCAACAACCAGTACCTCAACCTATGGAAGAACACGAGCCTCGCGTTCGCCGTCGGCTTTCCCGATCTGATCAACATCTCGACCACGATGGTCAACCAGGCGGGGCATGCGCTCGAGACCTTCTCGCTGGTCGTGGGCACCTATCTCGGCACTAGCCTGCTCATCTCGTTTGGCATGAACATCGTGAACCGCGCGGTCGCGTTGAGGGGGGGTACGGCATGAGCGGCGCGGGTCCAAAGGGCCCACGACTGGGTCTCGGTCTCTCAGAAGACGTCGATCTTCTCAGATTCGAGCAGCAGGCCCGCGAGGCCGAGGCCGCCCCGGGGCCGGCACCGGCAACCCCTGGGGAGTGGATCCGCCAGAACCTGTTCTCCGGTCCCGTGAACGCCCTGTTGACCCTCGCCTCCGGGACCTTCGTGTTGTTTGTCGCCTATCAGATCCTGAGCTTCGTGTTCGTGTCCGCACAGTGGGAGGTCGTCCAGGTCGGCATGAGGGGCTACATGATCGGGGGTTTCCCGGTCGACGAAGCCTGGCGAGTGTGGGCCTCCGCCTACCTCGTGATCGTCCTCGCCGGCTTGTCATACGGCGTGTCGGCGCGCCGTCTGCGTCCGTCCGCAGGACAGGCAGCCGTGGGGGCCGTCATCGTTGCGGTAGCAGGGGCTATCGTCTTCTTCACCGCCCAAACGGCCCTCGTGCGTGCCCTTACGGCCGGAGTTGCGCCGGCCGTCTTTGCGGGCGCCTTGGTTGGCCGGCTGTTGGGGAGGAAGATTCTCAAACCACTCGTTGTGGCATGGGTGCTTGTCTTCCCCGCAATCATGATCGTGGTCCGGGGCTTTGACGGCGTACCTCCCTCAGAGTGGGAAGGGTTCTTCTTCAACATAATCGCCGCAACGGTTGGGATCGTGGCATCGTTCCCGCTCGGGCTTCTGCTCGCGCTGGGGCGCCGGAGTGAGCTGCCGGCGGTTCGGGTTGCATCGGTGGGCTTCATCGAGCTGTTCCGCGGCGTGCCCCTTGTGGCATGGCTGATCTTTTCCAAGTTCGTGGTGGACCTGGTGTTGCCCCCGCAGATGGTGATTCCCGACATCGTCAAGGCCTTCGTCGCAATGACGTTTTTCAGCGCCGCCTATGTCGGGGAGATCGTCCGAGGCGGCCTTCAGGGAGTTCCAGCGGGACAGTACGAAGCCGCCAGAGCCCTGGGGCTGTCGACCACGCGTATGATGGCGCTGATCGTGCTCCCGCAGGCCTTGCGTTCTACCATCCCTGCGATGATCAGCCACTTCATCAGCCTGTTCAAAGACACTTCGCTGTTCGTGGCCATCGAGGTCACCGATCTGTTGGCCGCGGCCCGCCGGTCCGCCTCCAGCCTGCAGTACTTCGGAAGGGACATGGAAACGCTGCTGTTCGCCGGGCTCATCTTCTGGGCCGTTGCTTTTTCGATGTCCCGGTGGAGCCAGCGCCTCGAGGTACGCCTCGGAGTGGGAAGGCGTTAGGCGATGGCCGATCGATCAGCCACAGCGGGTATCGAGAAGGCCGGCGACGACCGGATGATCGTAGCCGACGACGTCGTCAAGTCCTTCGGGCACTTTCAGGCGCTCAAGGGAGTCTCGATGGCCCTGAACAAGGCCGAGACCGTCGTGATCGTCGGGCCGTCGGGCTCCGGCAAGTCGACCTTCATTCGCACGATCAACCGGCTCGAACGCCACGACGCTGGTCGCATCTTCGTCGACGGCATCGAGCTGACCGACGACATCCGCAACATCGCGCAGATCCGCAGTGAGATCGGGATGGTGTTTCAGTCGTTCAATCTCTTTCCCCATCTCACCGTCCTGCAGAACATCGGGCTCGCACCTCGAAACGTCAGGAGGTGGCCGAAAAAGAAGGCCGAGGAGAAGGTCATGCAGCTTCTCGAGCGGGTCGGCATCCCCGAGCAAGCCCACAAGTACCCTGCGGAGCTCTCAGGGGGACAGCAGCAGAGGGTTGCCATCGCCCGTGCCCTGGCGATGGAGCCAAAGATCATGCTGTTCGATGAGCCGACCTCCGCCCTCGACCCCGAGATGATCAAGGAGGTCCTCGACGTCATCGAAGAGCTGGCCGAGTCGGGCATGACGATGATCGTCGTGTCCCACGAGATCGGCTTCGCCCGTCATGTTGCCGATCGGGTCATGCTTTTCGACGACGGCCTGCTGATCGAGGAGGCACCGCCGAACAGATTCTTCGACGACCCCCAGCACGAGCGCACCAAGCGGTTCCTGTCCCAGATCCTCTAGTGGTCTCGAACACGAATGACTCGCACGTCGTCAGGCATTTGTGGAGCGCCTTTGCTTTAGCAGCTCCGCTTTTTTGATCGGCCCTTGCGCTGGTCACCTCGCCTGGACCAGAATAGAGAAGTTCGCCACCCGTGGGCGGGTGGCAGAAGCCAAGGGGGTTTCGATGTCTAAGCGGCTTGCGGCACTGGGCGCTGTCGGCGCACTACTCGCGTTGAGCATGAGCATGGTAGTGCCCGCGGCATCGCACGACGGGGGCCACGCACGCGTTGTTGCAAGACTGCGAAACGTTGATGGCGACGTTGTCGCGGTGGTCAAGATGCAGCGCGGCGACGGCGACAAGGTACGCGTTCGGGCTTTCGCGCGGGGCGTAGAGCCTGCCGGCGAGTTTCACGGCTTTCACGTCCACACCACCGGCGAGTGCGATCCTGAGGCGATCGATCCCGCAACTGAGGAAGTCGTACCCTTCTTCTCCGCAGGAGGGCACTTCAATCCCGATGGGAACGCACACGGGGAGCACGCCGGAGATTTTCCCGTTCTCCTAGTGAACGATGACGGCTCTGCGCGGGCGCGCTTCGTTACCGACCGATTCAGGATCAATGAGTTGTTCGACGAGGACGGAAGCGCAGTGATCATTCACGAAGGGCGTGACAACTACGCCAACATCCCCGCAACTACTCCAACCGGCGAAGACCGTTACCACTCACATCTGGAGGACGTTTTCGGCCCCGACTCGATCACCTTGGCGACGGGCGACGCAGGGAGCAGGTACGCCTGTGGCGTCGTGCGTCGCTGACGCGGGGCGAGCAGAGGCGGCTCCTTACCCCGCCATGACCGTTAGTTAAGCAACTCGTGTCGCATATGGACGGCGAGCTGGCCGCGGGAGCGCAGGTCGAGCTTGCGGTAGATGGCACTGAGGTGATATTCGACCGTCTTGACGCTTATGACCAGCTCTCCGGCGACTTCCCGGTTCGATAGGCCCTCGACCACCAAGCGCGCTACCGCAGTCTCGTATGGGGTCAGCTGATTCGCCTCCGGGGCCGAGCGACGGGCGCGTACCTGTCCACAACCGGCCAGCTCCCGGTCTCCGACCTCGAGATAGGGTCGGGCACCGAGGCGATCGAAGACCTCATGGGCGGCCCCAAGCTGGGCGGCGGCAGCTTTACGCTGGCCGCTACGACGCAGGAAGGCACCGTAGAACAACTGGATCAAGGCCCGTTCGAACGGCATCGGCACCATCCGGGCATGCTCCAAGGCCTCCTCGAAGGCGGTGGTCGCCTGTTCGTTTCGACCCTGTGCAGCTTCGAGCAGTCCCCGTACACGCCCTGCGGCCGCCTGGGCCGAGTGTCTCTCCCGAACTGCGGCGAGCTCCTCGAAAGGTGCCAGCTCAGCCTCGGCTTCAGTCAGGCGTCCCATCCGGACGAGTGCTTCGTTGTTCGCAGCTCGCGCCAGTTCATTATCCCCGGCTCTGAGATACCGTCTACTTCGATAAGAGGCACCAAGTCCTGCGTGACGGCCTCTACCTCTCGATAATCGCGGCGACTGTGCGCAAGCAATGCCGCCGCGTTTACGGAGAAGCCCTTGCTGGCCAAGTCGCCTAGCTTCGAAGCTTCTTGCATTGCCGCCTTTGCATGAACCGAGGCTGAGAAAGCCGAATGAGCTACCTGCCAGATTCTCCTTGATTCGCGGCTCCTCAGCCCAAGCGTTTGCCCACTGGCTCGCGTCTTGGCCTTGAAGACGCGTCACGGCGAGTCGATAGCTGAACTCCGACACACCTGTTAGCTCAAAGATCTTGTCGCGAAACGCCTGGCTCCACTTCGGGACCCACAACTCACGAAACTGATGCCATGTTGCTCGTTTCCGAGGGCCCGACTCCTCTTGGAGCTGTGTGAGCCCCTTTCTTGGATTAAACTCAGGTTGCCATGACTTGCAGGTGACGACGACGACCTGGTCGGCGCCCGCTTTTCGCGGGTGGTAGCCGACGACATCGACATCCGAAGGCACCCGGTCTTGGTCCCCCACGTAATCGGCGTGGTCCTTGCTTGGCCTGAAGCGGACATTGTGGGTGGTGAAGTAGCCGTTGAACTTCGGCGTGGCCGGAGATCTTCGGGGACGCGGTCGCCGTCGCCGCCATCGGTGTCATCAACCTCTGTCCCAACAAACTCGGAGTCTTTAAGGGGCCCATCGCGTACTCAAGCCCGGAGGCCGGATGACGATTGCCGACATCTGCGTCGAGAAGCCGGTGCCCGAAGGAGCGCTCAAAGTCGGCGTGCATGGGTTGAGCAACATCACCTACAAAGGGTGCCTCGGACTTTCTTCCTGGCTCTTCCGTCGTGGCCCCCAATCTGGCGTGCCTTCCCACGGACCGGAGCTAGTCACGTTTCGACGCCGGCTCCCATCTGTTCCCATCACGTAGACATCGGCATTGCCCGCCTCCCCCACACCAGGCGAGAGCGCTGCTGTGATCTTTTTGCCGTTTGGAGAGAACGAGGACGAGTACCATTTCGCCTCACCGGGGCTGTGGGTGATGCGCTGCCGCGCGGAGCCGTCGGGACGAACTAGGACAATGTTGCCCCTGGTATCGGATTGCTCCTGTGAGGCGACTGCGATCCACCGGCCGTCCGGTGACCAGTCGGGTCGTGAGGCGTCGATCCTCCATGGCGTGATCCTTTTGAGTCCGGTGCCATCGAGACGTATTGTGAAGACGGCGTGCTTCTCCCTTTTGTAATTCACTCGTTCTAAGGCGAGGCGCTTGCCTCCTGGTGCCCATTGCGCGGCGAGGTCCGCAAGTGGGTGGCGACCGGCGCACGTCGTGCTCTTGTGAGTGACACGCCGAGCGTGGGTGCCGTCCGCTCTCATAACGTAGATAGCCTGAAGGTTGTTCGAACCAACCGAGCACAACTCACGCTGGAATGCGATGCGGTTGCCGGTGGGAGACCATGCCGGGACAGAGTCGCCCAAGCACTTTCCCGTGCATGTACCGGACAAGTACTTCCGGTCGGAGCCGTTGCGCCGGATCTTGAAGAGCCTGCTGCGCTGCGTCTCGACCTCCTCACGGTGGTACGCGATCCACTTTCCGTTGGGTGACCAGTCGGGTTCGGTGGTGACGAAGCCTCGCCGTGGGCGGGTCACTTGGCGCAGGCGCGTGCCACGGGGTTTGATCGTGAAGATGGCCCCCCGGGTCTCCGCCTCGTTGAGATAACGCCGAAATATGATTCTTCCGTTGCTGCCAGGGAAGGTTGCCCCGGCAGTAGGCATCACCCCGCCCAGTACAACCACGACCGCCGCAGCCAAAGCGATCCGCCTCATGATTGCCACCCCCATCGATCACTCACCAAGCGAACGGATGATGATTATAGAGCAGTACTTGAGAGGCCAAGTAGGCTCAGCTCACGTGGTGAGGAAATGGATTGGAGGCGGCCGCGGGGCTGATCAGTCGGGGCTCGAGTTGGCCTCTTCGACCTTTCCTAGGAAACAGAGCGCAAGTGATCGGCAACGCTTTGCTTGGCGAGGCCCAGTGGGAATAGCGGGGCGCGGAGCCTACCTCTGCCTTTGGATGCGGACCCCGATCAGTCACCAGGTTGTGCCCACCCCTTGGCGAATGCCCTTTGGTCAGGCCGGGGCCTCAATAGATGCACCTCGCACGCTAACTCTAGGGTGGTAGCCGCTTTGGAGTGACGAAGTCGGTCAGTTCGGTGGCCGCTGGTTCAAGCTCCTCCCAATCGCTGATCCGAGCCTGGAGCACAGCAAGTGCCGCGGTTGGAAACTTCTTGCGGATCGACTGGAGTTGTTCACCTTCGGAAGCGAGCGTCACCACGAGTTCCTGCATCGCAGGGTTATGGCCGATTAACAGGACCGACGATGCCTCGGGTGGGATGCTGCAAAGTCGCGACATCAGCTCTTCTTTCCCGGCCTGGTAGAGACTCGGTTCGATCTCGACCGCAGTCCGCTTGGGGAAGGCCGGAGCGGCGATGTCCCACGTCTGGCGTGCGCGCAAGGCCGACGAGCACAGAACAATCGACGGTTCGAACCTCTTGTCTTTCATATACGCGGCGATTTTCTTCGCCGCCTTCCAGCCGCGGGTGGGCAAGCGATCGGTCATGACCCGCGAGGTGGAGATCGTCCCAGCTCGACTTCGCATGCCGTAACAGGAACAGCCGCTTCACTACGACATTTTCGCGCTTAGCGAAAGCACGCGGTACGTAATCCGATCATGCCGCCTAACAGGGTAAATGCCTGCTCGAGAAGGCGGACACTAAGGACCTCATAGGGCCCGTCCGACCGGGGACGCCACCACGGTCAGGTGGCGGCCCGCCACAAACAACGCGCTGTGTTGGCGCGGCGAGCGGGTGGCATCGGGCAACGAGTAACCACCGCATCAGGACACGGGTGGATTGTTCGCCTGCTCCATAGGCCCACCAAGAATTGCCAGCTCCACGCGAAAACGGACCAAAGCAGGTAAACGAACTCATGTCCGGTCATTGGCGCCGCAGCCGGAGGACCGCAAGCTCAAGGAAGCTGAGCGCCAGGTCGGAGAGCTCACCCTCGAGAACGAGGTGCTCCGAGCGGCTAGCCCTGACCGGTTAGTGAACGGTCATCAGCTCGCCTTGACGGTCACAGGATCGAGTTCCTCACCGGAGCGATGCAGTCCCTTGGCGGCTCGGTAGGTGGCCTCCGCCCCGCCACTCGTCCTATCGGGCCGTTCCCCGGAGCCGGGAAGCGGGGTGACGACATCTCCGGTGACCATGAGCTTCACCCAGCCTAGGTCACAACCACCATCACATCGTTCCGGTTTCTATAGCCCAGGCTACCGACACCAGATCATTCCGGTTTTAGGCGAGTGTTCCGACAGGACATCGTTCCTTTCTTCGTCAGAGCTTCAGAGGAAAGCTGAGTTCTTCGCGCCAAGGATGGTCCCGAGATTCGATGACGAGTCTCTGAGTGCGAACGTGAAGGGTTGCGGTGACGTATCGATGCACGAGCGCTTGAGGCGTTTGGAACTTGGAGCCGAGAACCTTCAAGGTTCGGTCAGAGCGGATAAGCCTGACGAACTCGACGAGCCCTCGCCGAGGCAGAGCCGTGGGGAGCTCGAAGTCGTCGTCCGGCAGTCGCGCTACGAAACGAAGGGTGGGCTCAATTTCGTCGGGCGTGGCGCCCTTGAGGATCGAGTAGCGGTGGTGGGAGTTGTGGAAGCGCTCGAAGGCGCGCGCCCGCCTCTTGAGATGAGCCAGGCCGCTGAAGCGCTCGGTGCGAAAGAACTGCTTGTCGAAGGTGTCGTTGAAGTGCTCGACGACGGGGTTGCGCCATGGCTCGGCGAACGGAATGAAGCGCACCTTGACGCCGAGCGCGAGACAGGTCCATACAGGCAGCGCCAGATGACGGCCCCTACCCTGGAAGGTCTGCCCGTTGTCGAACTTGGCCCGACCCGGCACACCCAGGCGGCGCCACAGGGACACCAGGCCTTCTGCCACCTGCCACTCCTCCTTGCTTTGGATGATCTCGACGCCTGCTCGCCGGCGGCCGAGGTCGACCGCGTTGAGGGCGTAGAAGGGGAGGGCACCTTGGAGGTGGCGGGGGCCGACGAGGTCGATCTCGTGGACGGCGTTGGGCTTGATCACCAGTGGCCCGCCTGGGTAGGGGGTGCCCTTGGGTACGTAACGGTCCCGGTTACGGGCACGACGCTTGGGAACGCCTGCGCGCGAAAGGATGCGCTCGATCGTTCTGGTGGTGGGCGGGGTGACCTTGAGCTTTTCCATCTCCCAGGCGATCGCCACGGCTCCCACCTGCGCCCAGGGGTTGTCTTGAAGGCGCTGGCGGATCTTGAGCACCAGCTCTTCGGTCTCTTGCTCGGTCCTGTGGGCCTGCGTCTTGGGAGCCCGGGAACGCTCCTCGGCCCAGGCTGCGTCTGCGGGGTCGTAGCGCGCCACCCATTTGCGGACCCACCGGTCTGTACGCCCAAGATCGGAAGCGACCTTGCTCGGAGGCTCCCCTGATAGCACTCGCATCACCGCCTCTCGGCGTTCCTGCTCGGCACCGCCCATTTGAATCTCCTCTGCCTCGGCTGTTGAGGCAGAGGATGCGGGCGAACCTCCTGAATGTCCTAGCTTCGGAACGATGTGGTGGCGGGAACAGAGTTGATCGGCGGAACGATGTGGCGTCGGTTACGGCGGAACGATGTGGTGTCGGCTCTCACCTAGGGTCTAGCACCCAAGGAACGATCCCTTATGAGGATTTCTAGCCTTTGAGTGTTGAAGGCCGAGAAATCACTTTCCTCTCCTACGAGATATTTCTAGAAGTGCGTCAAAAAGAGCTCGAAGGTCAGGTGTCAACTCTCTTTCACCTACCAGTAGATGTTGATGCTGTTCTGGCCCGATGACAGTTAGCTCGTACTCAAAGCGATCGACTCGGGGCCCCGGTTGGCTTTCAGGAGAGGCGTTGGGGAGGTTTGCCCGGCGGAGAAGTACCTCGAGATGCTCTGCCTCAGAGCGCCTCATCTGCTCCGTATCTAGATTGCAATGCAGGGTAGAACCGGTCACACCACCACTACGCCGAAAATCGATTCGCACCTCTCAAGCTCCTCAGACGGAAAAGTCCTACACGGTAATCCCGACCTTGTTCCAGCCTGCTTGCACCGCCTGGACGTCCTGACTCGCCGGCCCGTACAAGCGCTGAGCCGTTTGTACCGTGAAACTGGCGAAACGCTGGAACGTTTCTGTGCTACGAAGCAGTGGGTCGCGCAGGGTTTCGTACCAGATGAGCCCCGTCCGCTCCCACGCGTATCCACCTATATTGTTCGCCGCCGTATAGAAGGCATGATTGGGGATCCCGGAATTGATGTGGACGCCACCGTTGTCCTGTGTTGTGTTCACGTAGTCCCTCATGTGACCGGGCTGTGGATCTTTCCCCAAAACGCGATCGTCATAAGCGGTGCCCGGCGCCGCCATCGACCGCAGCGCCTCGCCACTCACGTCGGGTCCTAACAGATCTGCTCCGATTAGCCAATCTGCCTCATCCGCCTTTTGATGCAGTTTGTGCTGTCTAACTAAGGACCCGAAAACGTCCGACATCGACTCGTTCAGAGCACCTGACTGTCCCCAATATTCTAGACCGGCTTCATCTTCGGTCACTCCGTGGCCCAACTCGTGCCCGATTACGTCGAGAGACAGAGTGAAGCGGAGGAAAAGCTCATTGTCCCCGTCACCAAATACCATCCGCCGCCCGTCCCAGAAGGCGTTGTCGTAATCGGCGCCAAAATGGACAACACCTCTTAGAGGCATGCCCTGATCGTCGATGGAATCGCGAGCGTATGCGCTGAGCAAGAACGCGAAGGTGTCTCCAAGTCCATCGTATGCCTCGTTCACCGCAGGATCCTCAGCTGGTGGATCCGCCTCACTTCGCGCGATTGGCCCAGCGACGTTCTCCTGATTCTGAGCGTCCCGGATTCTCCGATAGGGTTGAGGAACCGAGGCCACTGCAAGTGTATCTGCACCCTCCCTGGGGCCTCCTGCACGTTTTGCCGCATTCTGGAGTCGAGCGGCTCTAATCGAAGAGTCGCGGCCCAACGACCTCAGCGCCCAATCACGCTGGCGTTCGCTCCCGTTACGGGCGATCTCTTCCAGGACGATCGGCGGCACAACACAGTGGATCGGTTTAAGTCCCTTACACACGGTAGTCTCCTTCCAGGTGGGCGGATAAGAGTAGGAGCAAAACATCAGCTGGCTGATGACTCTCCGTCATTTGCTTGCGCGCAAAGTTTCTACGAACGCTAAGTCCAGCAGCTACTCGAGGATTGGCGCCACCACCTGGTAGCGCTTGCGCAACCCGTCGCCAAAATCGACCTCCAGCTCTCTCCGTGCGACCAGTCTTGCGCTGCCCTTGCCGAGGTCGTAACCCACCTCGGTTGATCCGGGAACCACAGCTGCGCTCAGAGGGGCTACCCCTCGAGCCGCCGCCCGCTGCATACGCTTGCGCCATTCACCAGCAAGCAAACGCTCGATGTCTCCGGTGTTAGCTCGAGGCTGCGCGAGGGGCCCTTCAGCTCCCGGAGTGGCGGTCGTCGACTTGGGACGCTCGGAAAGACGATCTACCTGGCGTGTCGAGTTGTGAACTCTAGTGAGCGTTCCATCGTTGTCAAGGGTTACGCGTACTTGGCCCGTTCCGGGGGTGATGGTTGGCAGCCCATTGACTCTTTGTCGGAACTGAACCGTCGTCTCCACGGCATGGGGCGGTTGGAAGACTTCCGGCTCATTTTCACCACCGGCTCCCTCGGAGGAACGACCAGCTGTCATCGTGTGCCGAACTCGATCGAATGCCAGGTCGATTTCGACGTCGAGCCCGTGTGTCCTCAAGGCTTCTTGTGCCTGGCTCCGAGCTTGATCGATCGATATCTGCTCACGATTGTCGGTATTGGGCTTAGCCAAGCGAAGGTCATAAGATCCATTCGGCCGGAATGCCAACCGGATGTCGCCGCTGTCGCTTGCCATGCTGCCTTCAAAGACATCATCCGGCCGGGGAGGCCTTAGGTCGAGGTCATGGCGCTCCAAGACATCCTGGATGCGTCTCCGACTCAACTCGACCGGCCTCAACTCCGCCACCAGGAGTTCCTTTGGAAATGCTAGATTGCGCTCCTGCAAGCCACGTGCTCCTCGAGCGACGTCATACCAGGTCCATTGGTACCAGGCGTTACTTACATGCGGCCATTCGAGATTGCGCTCATTGTAGAGTCGGTTTGATGCTTCTTCCGAGGTTGCACCACAGGCGACCACTGAAGGCGCCTGATTGGTGGAGATGCGCCAGCTGGCATCGAGCCATGCCCTGCTCAAGGAATCGCCCGCGTTCCATTCTTCCCAGAACCAACGGCCGTACTCCGGACGGTCAACGCTTACGGTCTCGAATCCGAACAGCATCCGGAAGCCCCCGTTGGCCCCATGCCAGGTCCTTACCGGATCGTGCCCCTCATAGACCCGGAGCGAAAGACAGGTAGACCAAAAGATGTAGTTGGCCTGTTCGTCACCGAGATGCATGCGGTTCGAGAACGCCCAATCGCCCAGCCCTCCCCATTCGGCGCCTAGGGGCGCTTGGAAGGTTCCATCTGCAGCCATGTTTCCGTGCCCGGAGTGGTACACCGCCAGGCACGCATCCATGCCGTAGGTGTCCTCCCAGTTATCAAACTCCTCCTCGTATGCCCAGACCGCAACGCCCCCATCTTGATAGTGGAAATTCGAGGGTTGGAAGCCGTTTAGGTAGTCGATCCACCCTCCGGCGTCCTCGTGCGTTTCTGAAAGTCCACCCGCACTAGAGAACGTCTCGATGGAGAATGCTCCATGGGAGTCACCCGGCTCCCGGGCGGCTCGTTGGTCGGTTACCGCCTCCCCAAATGGGTTCTCTGCGAAAGCAGACTGAGCTTCCAGGATTTGCATAGCTCCCCCCTTGCCCCGATGACTCTGCAACTACATAGAAGCGCTTCCCCGATGGACAGTCAAGCGTGTGAATGTTTGCAAAAACCACGACACCACGTCATCTCCACCGCACCCGATACCAATAGACCCCCACCATAGGGGAGGTCCTGAATGGCGACGGGGAGGTCAGCGGCGGCGTCCAAGCCGAGAAGGAAGAGCGGTGGTCGGCGCGCAAGAAGGGTGACGCGGTCGTTCGCCTGCTCCGGGGTGAGAGCCTCGGCGAGCTGAGTCGTGAGCTGCGCGTCGAGGGACCATCGCCTCCAGGCATGGCGCGATGGGGGCGAGTCCTCGATCCCCAGCCACTGGATTGAGCCTAGGAAGTGACCGGAGGTATATTGGGGATCCCAGTGGCGCAGTGAGCGTGCGACGTCATTGTCGACTTGGAGCGTGAGCTCTCCGACCTTGCGTTCAGCTTATTCGAGTTGCGGTCCTCCGGCTGCAGAGGGTGGGCCTTGATGCCCTCTAAGCCGCCGACCAAGAACTCGTCGCGTCGCGTTCGCCGGCGAGCCACCCTGCAATGGATGCGCGGAGCGGTTCACACGTACGCTCGAGGAACTCGGACTGCCCGGTACCTTCCACTTTGAGAGCCTCAAGAGTCAACTTCACTGTTAGCTCGTCTTGAACGCAGTCACTTGGGAAGGTCAGGACCTTCATGGGTCATCATCGAGCATCTGGAGCCAGCTCTCTAAGAGTGACGACTCGCCGTTAGCCTGATGCCCGCATTTCCCCCCAAGAAGTCCGCAGATTGAGGTAGAGAAACTCTTGAGCTCCAATAGCCCTCGGTCGGTTCCTCATCCTCAATGGGATCGCCCTCGGGCTCATAGTCTCGAAGAGCCTCTCCGATCTCAGAATTCCATTTCGCCCATGACGCAAGCCTTCCATCTCGGACCTCAACGTCAACCACCAAGGTGTCGTCGAAGTCGGCAGTTTGCTCAACGTGGTCAAAAAATCCAAAGACCCCGCCTGTCTGCCGGAGAGAGAGTATGCGCACATGAAGCACGTACCTTGCCCTCTTAGATTCGTGCTGGCTCAAAGCAGTCGCTAGATAGGTAGTTACCAGAGGGACCGGCCGGTCAGCGCTGCCCTTCTCGCTGGAAAGAAGTTGGATCGGGCAATAGTGGGCCGCGGCCCGTTCCGCCATGACAATCGGCAAGCCTCTGACCGAGAGTTGGATCTCCGCTTGCCAAACAATGTCGTCATGCCCCTCGACCACGAAGCTCGGAAGACCCTCCAAATTGGCGGCTATTTTGATGTCACCGAAGAGGAAACGATACAGGTTCTGGTAACCCTCCTCCGAGTTGACCAAGCCGAATCGCCCGCTGTGACTGCGATGAACGAATGCGTGGTCCGCGCCAGGTATGTATGCATTCTCAATCTGGACGAGCCCGTCGCTTTTTGCTCCTACCGCCTTTGAGGAGGCGCCAAAGGCAGCTCCGTAATCTTGCGGGTTGGTCCCGACAAGACAGAAAATTCGATCAAGTGGGAGAGCATTTTCGCTCTGGGGCACCTCCCGAGCGCTCCAGCCCTTCGGCGGTGCAGCGCCCGCCTCGACACCTGGGGTTAAATACTCATACATTCGCTTTGGCCCGAACACATCGGCGCCAGCGATTCCGAACTCATCTCTCAGTTGCTCTAGTAATCCAAAACCCACATCAAAGGTGATTCCCCCATGCGGTGTTCCATACGTGAATAGTCGATCTACATAGTCAGTGACCTTTGCACCGCTTTCGAGCTCGGGAATAACTTTCTGAATCAAACATCGGCAGATCAGCCCGCCCATGGAATGGGCCACCAAGTGGACCCGCAAAGCCCCAGTCTTTGTTTGTATCTTTTCGATGAGCCTAAGCAAGTCCTTGGCTGCATTCACGAGAGAAAAATCCTGTGGCCTTTCCCCCCATGTACCCGCCGAGACGTCATAGAAGCGATGGATCCAGATGCTGTTTGGCGCTACAGTTCCATCCTGTTGGTGATCAAGGTACTGCTCTTGACCGCCCTGCACCAAGAGATCATAATGTTTGTCGATTATTAGCCTAAGAAGCGGGCTCTCAAACTGATAGAAGACCGGATCGCCCTTACGGCCCACGCGGACATGGGTTGAACCGATATTGAACCCATAAAAGGGATCATCGACAGCCCGGTTGATGCCCGAAGTCGTTCCCGCGTATCCACGCACATAAACGATCGGCAAATCTTGCATCATCGGCCTTCCCCTGACGTCGGTCTCTCGAGTAGCTCGTGAATACGCTCGGTACCTCCGGCCGTAATCGGGTCGCCGTGACCAACCCCAATCACCTCTGGGCCTAAAGAAGCCATCCGATGAAGCGACGACCTATGCTGAGCCTTGTTGAGGTTGAGTCCCGGCCATCCGGCAGAGAAGTACGGCCAAGTGGCAATTGCGTCACCGGCCACCAAGACCCGACGTTCAGGCCAGAGAAAAGCGAGATGTCCCGGGGTGTGACCGGGGGTATGCAGTACCTGAAGAGGCCCCACACTGTCTCCCTCCTTCAGCAAATCGTCCACTGGACAGGCCGGATGTCTCCCTAGTCCGAGTCCGAGGCCCGCTTGGAAGGGGTAGGTCCGAAATGGACGAATCGGCTTCAATGACACCGCTTGGGCCTTCCGGTCGCCTGAGACGATGTCCGCCTCCCACTCATGAGAGTAAACTTTGGCTCCGCTAAGCGTTTTGAGAAGCGCCGCCCCACCCAGATGTGAGCGATGACCATGGGTCAACACGATGCTGTCAATGTCAGAGACTGCTCGGCCCAGTCGTCTCAGGCAATTGAGGATGGCGCTAGCATCCGTGTCGAATAGCGTATCTATTAGCGTTAGGCTTCTTCCGACCTCAAAAACGTATGCGTGGACTTGGCCTCCCCTTCTCTGACCCACGCTGATGACGCCCGGCGCTACTTCCATATACGCATCCTCTTAAGTGCCCGCGCCACCGCTGATTGTGTTCCACGGGGAGAACGCGTTGTCGACCCCTTGAAGGCCCGGTTTCAACTGCGGATAATGCCGGAGAATGATATCGGCCATCGTGGTGTCATTGATCCATTCAATGCCCATCTTTGTGTAGACATCCGGAGTGTAATCACTAGTGAAAAATCGGTCACTCTTTAGGCGTCTTGGAGCCATGAGGCTAAAGACCCGAAAGGCAGTATCACTAAAGCCAAAACCCCTCGGTAAACGTTCGGCGTACAGCCCGACCATGAGATCGACTCGACTCAAATCGTTGTCGTATACCTGGCGCATTTCGCTGGCCCACGAAGCGTTTCCCGTCAATTCATCAAATGTCTCGGCAGGCTTGAGATGGAAAAGGCACCGAAAATCATTGTACCTTGGGACCCCGCGCTCTCGATTCCTAAGAACGTCTGTTGCCGCAAGGTCCAGGATAGTGCCATCAGGCCTCTCGAAATGCTGTAGGAAGCGCGGATAATTGTGCAGCGTAATGGCTCCTGGATGGGCCACACCGAGCGAATAAAAAGCATTGGCAACTGTTAGCTCTTCCAAACGAGTACGCGCCTGCAGTGCACCCAACTCCGGGAAAGAATGCTCCTGCATGACTTCGCCGCTCTTGCTGGAGCGGAAAGTGAAATCGTCCGGAAGAAGCGGGTGCATCCGATAGACGGCAACGAACTCCTCGGTCAAGGAGTAGGGCACACCATGATGACTTGTG